>CAMDYM010000034.1 GCA_945910425.1 uncultured Candidatus Melainabacteria bacterium
ATGCTTCAAATTATTTGGGTGAAAAAGTAACTTCAGCAGTAATTACAGTTCCTGCTTACTTTAATGATGCTCAAAGACAAGCTACAAAAGATGCAGGTAAAATTGCAGGGTTAGATGTTTTACGTATTGTAAATGAACCGACAGCAGCAGCTTTGGCTTACGGTCTTGAAAAAGAAAAAGCTGAAAAAGTTTTGGTATTTGACTTAGGCGGCGGTACTTTTGATGTGTCAGTTCTTGAAATCGGTGACGGTGTTCACGAAGTATTGTCAACTTCAGGTGATACTCACTTAGGTGGTGATGATTTCGACCAAAAAGTTATGGATTGGATTTGCGAAGAATTTAAAAAACAAGAAGGTATCGACTTAACAGGTGATAAACAGGCTATGCAGCGTGTTAAAGAAGCTGCCGAAAAAGCTAAATGTGAATTATCATCAGTTTTTGAAACAAATATTAACTTACCGTTCATCACTGCTGACGCTAACGGTCCTAAACACTTAGATTTGAATTTAACAAGAGCTAAGTTTGAAGAACTTTCTTATGACTTATTGGAAAGATGTAAAAAACCTGTTGAACAAGCTATTCAAGACGCAGGTATTTCAAAGTCAGAAATTAACGAAGTTGTATTAGTTGGTGGTTCATCACGTATTCCTGCTGTTCAAAAACTTGTTAAAGACTACACAGGTAAAGAACCTAACCAATCAGTTAACCCTGATGAAGTTGTAGCAGTTGGTGCAGCTATTCAGGCAGGTGTACTAGCAGGTGAAGTTAAAGATATTGTTTTACTTGATGTAACTCCGTTAACTTTGGGTATTGAAACATTGGGTGGAGTTATGACACCGTTAGTTCCTCGTAACACTACAATCCCTGTTTCTAAATCACAAGTTTTCTCAACTGCTGAAAATAATCAAACAGCTGTAGATATTCAGGTTCTTCAAGGTGAAAGACCAATGGCAAGAGATAACAAATCTTTGGGTATGTTCAGATTAGAAGGTATTGCTCCTGCTATGCGCGGTATTCCTCAAATCGAAGTAACTTTTGATATCGATGCTAACGGTATTGTAAATGTTTCTGCTAAAGATAAAGCTACTAATAAAGAACAAAAAATCACTATCACAAACTCTTCTAACTTAAGTGAAGAAGATATTGATAAAATGGTTAAAGAAGCAGAAGCTAATGCCGCTGAAGACAAAAAGAAAAAAGAAGAAGCTGAAATTAAAAACAATGCTTCAAGCTTAATCTCTTCAGCAGACAGAGTAATGAAAGACTTTGAAGGCAAAATTGACTCTGCTGATAAATCAAAATTAGAAGAACAAAAAGCTTCGTTACAAAAAGCTATTGATGAAAATAAATCAACAGATGAATTGAAAAAATTATCTGAAGAATTGCAACAAACAATGTTCGGAATTTCACAAAAAGCGTATGAAGCTGTTCAAAAAGAAGGCGAATCTGCGCAAAGTGCAAATTCTGAATCAGCAAGCTCTGACTCATCTTCAAATAATAATGACGATGACGTAATTGATGCTGAATACGTTAAAGAATAATAAATAATTTATTTTATAAGAAGCGGTCGGGCAAATCTTGCCCGACCGCTTTAAATATGATAAAATTAATAAAAAGGAGGCAAAAATGTTAAGAAACAGAAATAAATTAGAGTTGCGGGGGGGGGTAACTCTTTAGGTTCTTTTTCTGTCGATAAATTAAATAACGTCATGCTGAACTTGATTCAGCATCTATTAATGCTAATTGAACCCCTAACGGGACAAACTAACACTGATAGATTCCGTGTCGGAGCACGGAATGACGAAAATATATGTCAGAATGACCGTGGTAAAAAAGCAGCATATACTCTTGCCGAAGTATTAATTACCCTCGGGATTATCGGTATTGTTGCTGCACTTACTATTCCGTCATTAATGGCAAGTTATCAGAAAAAACAAACGGCAACAAGACTTAAAAGTGCATACTCGCAACTTTTGCAGGCTATAAAACTATCAGAAGCTGAAAATGATGATATTACAGGTTGGGATTTTGCTCAGAATGGCTGGTTTGACAGGTATTTGGCAAATCATTTGAAACTCAGCAAATCAAGGTTTAAAAATGTAAATGAGGAAGATTCAATTCCATATAAAGAAATTTCAGGTGCCAGGGAAACAGGTTTAAGACTTATAAGTGGTCGTAACAGTTCGATTTATACATTATTAAACGGTGTTGATTTAATTGTTGTAAATTATTTAAATAGAGGTGGCTCTGATATTGCGGTGGATGTAAATGGTGTATTTACTAAGCCTAATCAATTTGGAAAGGATACGTTTTTATTTTTTATTAATAATACTCATGGACTATATCCGCCTGGCATTTATGCAACAGGAGAGTGTACTCCGCCTGTTGAAGGGCATCCGGGACGAGAATACTTAAAAACAACAAGGTGTTATAGGTACGGTTGTAATAAGGAAGGTCGAGGAATGTATTGTACGGCACTTATTATGGAAGATGGCTGGGAAATTCGCGCGGATTATCCGTGGTAAAATTTACAACTATGAAAAAATTTTAAATAGTGTTATAATCAATTTATGAGTGAATGTAAGAAGGTTAGTTTTACGACGCAAAACCGTTTAATAATTTTCGGGCTTATTTTAAGTACTTTATTAATTATGGCAATAGCCGTTTTTGCTGTAATCAATATTCAAAAAAATCTTAATGAAAGCTATCAGAATTTCGGGCAGGTTATGTCAAAAATTCTGGCAATTGAAAGTGTAGAATTAACCAAAGATGCTTCCAAACAGCAAACTTATAATCTGTTAAAAACACATTCGGATTCTATTTTGAAATCACATCAGGATATTGTTTTTATCGAGTTTAGAGATAGTGCGGGAAAACTTATTTATAATGTTCAAAACCCGTCACGTCAAAATTCTAAGCGTCCGAATCTTTCTGTAACTTCTCCTATGATTAATTTATCTGATAATACCAATTTAGGTTCTGTTACTGTCGGGTTATCAGGGTCATTAGTCGGAAAAGTTTCCTCAACTACAAGGGCTTCAATTCTATTTGTTTTTATTATTGTTTGGCTTGTTTTTGCGTTTGTGATTTTGATAAATACTTACCTTATTACACGAGAGTTGAGAATTTTGTATGACGGTGTTCAAAAGATTTCATCCGGAGAATTTGGGTATAAAATCGAAGGAAAAGACGTTAGTGATGAGGTTCAGGAACTTTTTAACGCGTTTAATAATATGTCTGCAAGGTTAAATTTGTATGAAGAACAAAATATTGAACAATTAACTTTGGAAAGAAACAAACTAGAAGCAGTGTTATTAAGTATTGCAAACGGCGTTGTTGTTTGTGACAATAATGATGAAGTTGTTCTTGTCAATAACCATGCTAAAGAATTGTTAGAGCTTGAAGGCGATGAACTTTTAGATACAAATATTCAAAATTATGTTGATACGGAAGGCGAATACTGTTTTAACGAAAAAATTGAAGAGTATAAAAAACTTTCACTGGAAGAAAAATCATCTAAGCCTGTGACATTTAATATTACTATTGATAATAGAGTTTTAAAATCAATAATTTCGCCTATGTTTACAAGAAACGGTGATTATGTAGGTTATATTATCGTATTGATTGATGTTACTCGCGAAACCGAAATGGATCAGATGAAATCTCAATTTATATCAAATGTTTCGCACGAACTCAGAACCCCTGTAACTGTTTTAAGAAGCTATATTGATACTTTGTATAATTATGGTGAAGAGTTTGACGCTGATACAAAAAAAGAATTTATCTCAACATTGAATACCGAAATTATAAGACTTAACAGTATGGTTAATGATATTTTGGATTTCTCAAGACTGGATTCTAACGCTAAGATTGAAAAATCCGAAAACGATATTTCTCAGCTTGTAGATGCTTGTGTATCTCAAGTCGGGGTTTTGCTAAAAGAGCATAATTTGAGTATTGATGTTGAAAAAGAAGATAATATTCCGATGTTGATGTTTAATTATGACAGTATTGCGCGTGCATTGACAAATTATTTATCAAATGCTATTAAATATGCCCCGCAAGATTCTACAATTCTGGTTAAACTTTATAAAGAACCTGAAAATAATCGAGTAACAGTAACTGTAAGAGATGAAGGTATTGGGATTGCGCCGGAGTTTCAGAAGAAGGTTTTTGAAAGATTTTATCGGGTTGAAAATAAAACCCATAGCGTAAAAGGTACGGGACTTGGTTTGCATCTTGTCAAAACAACGATAGAAAAACACCACCACGGACAGGTTTTTGTAATTTCCCAGCCAAACTGCGGTTCAACATTTGGGTTCAGCCTGCCGATTGATGTTGTAGAAGATGATGAGCTTATTTAGGTAGTTTTTCAAAATAAGATTTGTCATTTAATGCTTTGTCGGTGCAGGCAATTCCCATTTCTGCCGTTTCGGCTCCGGGACATTTTGAATAATAAGTTTTGAATCCGTTTTTGATATAATCATTCTCTCCTAGTGGGACAAGTGTTTGGGTATCAGGATTGTATACCCAGAAAAATACATCTTGACCGTATCTGTCAGGTTTGTTTTTCCAACCGTTAATATCTATTGCAAATAATGAATGACGAGGGGTGTTTATTTGCCCAATCCATAAAATCATTCCGTCAAACAGACAATATGGGGATAATAATTGTGAATCGGCAGCATGAGCTGTTGGGAATTTACCTAAGTAGTTTTTATAATTAGCGTTATTTGCACTTGTTGGAATTTTACATCCGCCATTTTTAAAATATGATTGAATGGTTTGGTAATCGCCTTTATTAACTGTTTCATCAATGTTAAGTTCATCAGCTTTCATTCGCATTGTAGCTTGTTGTATAATGGCGTTTGCTTTTTGTAGTTGTGTTCTTAATTTATTAGCTCTATATTTTGTGACTAGTCCCGGAATAGTCATTGCCGCAACCACTCCGATTATTCCGAGGGTTATTAAAGTTTCAGCCAAAGTGAATGCTTTTTTCATTTTCAGCCTTTCAAAGTTTTATTAATAATATTTATTACTAGTAATAAATTAATTAGCATTAATACTAAAAATAGTCAAATTAATAATATATAATTTATCATTAGTAATATGATTAAATTCAAATTAGATGATTTGTTTTGGGAACATAGAACGACAGCAGAAGAAGTCAGATGTGCAACGGGAATAAGCGCTTCTACCCTGTCAAATATCAGAAACGGAAAAAATATTAATATTAGTATTAAAACATTGGACAAATTGTGTCAATATTTTAATTGTAGTGTTTCAAGTATTTTAGAATACGAACCGAATGAAAAAAACTAATGAAGATAATGAATCAGTCCTAAAATTATCAATGCAACAATAGCTAAAACCCATAAACATACGCTTATGCTAATTGGAGCTTCTGCATTTTCATCTTCATTTTTTATGTCAATCATTGATTTTGCAAAATCGTAAAAATCTTTAGCGCTATTGCGCTCATCTTTTATGTTAAAACAAGTTACATAGTCAATGCTGAATTTTTTTAATATTTTTTCCTCTTGTTTAAATTCACCTTCAAAATCAAAATCTGCCAAAACTACTACAATACTTTCGGTATGATTATCTGCGAATTTATCAATTGAATGAGGGTTCAGACTTTCGTTGTAATAGTCTACGGCAATGACATCATATTCGCCTTCGGGGAGTTCATCATCTGTTGAACATACGCAAATTAATTTTGTATCCTCGCAGCTGCTAAAATACTCTTTGTAATACTCTTCGCTAAATGTTCCGTTTGAAATTACTGCTATGTTCATATAAAACTCCTTTGTTATTGTGCCTGCGTATGAGGTAGCTGTCCTCGCGGAGCGCTGTTGTTTTTCAAGGTGTAAGGCTGTTAGTAGCATATTGCCCCGTCCGGCGAGGACTAGTCAAATAGGGCGTTGATTTTATCGATTATATCCTGCGGATCGATTTCGTTTGTAATCTTATTAACATCCTGCGCGATTTGGTATAATTTTGCGGCTTCAATTTTATCACCTGTTATGGCAATAGAACGTGCAAGGTTAAAGTGTGCAAGAGCGTAATTCGGATTACATTCAACAGATTTTTTGAACATTTCCATAGCTTTTTGAACCCTGCCTAAATCATCAAGATAAATTACACCAAGATTGTTGTAAGCTATATCGTAATTTTTATCAAATTTGATTGCCAGTTCATATTCGCGTATTGCTTCATCAGTATCGCCTTTGCCCCAGTATAAGAAACCTAAATTGCAGTGAATTTTAGCGTTTTGCGGGTCAAGGTCCAGCGCGTTTCTGTATACGGCAAGTGCGTTTTCATAATCTTCCTTGTCATAAAATGCACTTCCTAAGTTTACGTAAATATCGATATCCTCAGGTGTTAGTAAATAAGCGCTTTGGTATGATGTAATTGCGGCATCAAGGTCTTGTTTTGCTTCCTGGAATACAAACCCTAATGTTTGATTAACAACACTTGTCCATTCTTTGCTCGGGTTTAGCGTAATTGCTGTTTGGAAATGTGAAACCGCACCGTCTACATCACCTTTAACGTATAAAATATTTGCTAAATTTGAATGAAATTCAGGCATGTTTGGCATAATTTGAATAAGTTTTTTATAAATTTCAACAGCGTTATCGTAATCGCCCAAATCTTCATAAGCTTTACATAAATGGCGGTAAGCAGGAATATTTAAGTTATCAAGCCAGATTGCCATTTTGTATTCTGTAATTGCGTTTTCAAATTGTCCGAGTGTTGAATATATATCGCCAAGCAAACAATATAATGGAACAAACCCGGGGGCTTTATCTACGGCTTCAATGTAGATATCTAAAGCTTTATCCAATCCCTTTGACTGAACCATTGTGTAGCCTTTTACAAGTATTGGAAGGAATTTAATATATGTCAAACTTTCTTTAACTTTTTTTAGAGCTTCTTTATCAAACGGTAAAGTTAAAACAGACATGGTGTATTCATAAGCTGATTTAAGCTTATTTTTAAATATTCTGAAAGATGAAATCTTATAGATATTATGTAGAAGATAATGCGCACAAGAGCTTGCAAACGGAGCGTACTGTATTGCTTTTTTTGCATTGGTTTCGGCATCTAAAAATCTTGCTTTTTTAGTATAGGTTTCTGCAAGCATATAGTAAGCTTTTGCAAATTTTGGGTCTTTAGATACAGCGTTTTCAAAATAGTTAACGGCTTTATCCATATCGCCTTTGTGAAATTGAGCAAGACCTATTTTGTAATAGATTTCGGCTGAATCAATGAAAGATTCAAGTGCGATTTGGTATTCTGTGATTGCTTCATCAACGTACTGGCATGATGAATAAATATCTAAATGCCAAGCCATGTATAAATCACCTAATCTTAAGTGTAAATCAGCGTTTGTCGGGTCTTTTTGCAATCCTATCTGACATAATTCTATAGCAGACTTAACGTTTCCGCCTTTAATTTCTTTTTTAATTTTTTTATCTAAAAGTTTTGTATCGTTTTTCATATTCATATAATTTAAGCTCTTCTTTTATTCATTTTAATTAATTATTTATAAAAAAGCAAGTTAATTAACATACTTTCGTGTATAATATAGTTTATTAGAATGAGGATTAAATATGACAGATAACAGAATTTATTTTGTAGACGTAACAAATAGAGATGGTGTTCAAACATCACGACTTGGTTTAGCTAAACTTCAAAAAACAATAATTAATTTAATGCTTAACGATATGGGAATAACCCAGTCAGAGTTCGGGTTTCCTACAACAAAGCACGAACTTAACTACTTGAACGGAAATTTGGAACTTGTAAAACGCGGAGTAATTTCAACGACAAAACTTTCAGGCTGGATGAGAGGGATTGCGTCTGATGTAGAACAATCTTTCCGTGATGTTCCGAATTTGGAAAATGTTAATCTATCACAATCAACTTCTGAACAGATGATTAATGGTAAATATATGGGTAAAAAGACTCCTGATGATATCATTAAGATGACAAAAGAAGCTGTAGAATGTGCTGTTGATAATGGTGCAAAAATTATCGGAGTTAACGCGGAAGATGCTTCCCGCAGCGATATTGATTTTCTTATTAAATATGCAACAGAAGCTAAAAAATCAGGAGCTTACAGATTCAGATACTGTGATACTTTAGGTTTTGAAGATCCTCAGACAACTTATGACAGAATTTATAGAATCGCAAAAGCTACCCAAATGCCGATAGAACTTCATTTCCATAACGATTTAGGGATGGCTGTGGCTTGTTCTGTAATGGGAGCAAGAGCAGCGATTGATGCGGGAGTTGATGCTTATATTAATACCGCGATTAACGGAATGGGCGAAAGAGCAGGGAATGCCGATTTGGTATCTTGTTTGCTGGCATGTCTAAAATCTGCGGGATTTAAAGATAAATATAAAATTGATGAAAACATTCGTCTTGATAAGGCTTGGAAACTTGCAAAATACACAGCTTACGCATTTGGTGTTGCTATCCCGATAAATCAGCCTGCTGTTGGTGATAACGCGTTTGCCCATGAATCAGGAATCCATGCTGACGGAGCTTTGAAAGACAGAAGAAATTATGAACTTTACGATTTTGAAGAGCTAGGACGCGGCGAGCCTGAAATTATTGAAACGGGAAGAATGATTACAACAGGTGAATACGGCGGAATTAAAGGTTTTAGAAACGTTTATAATAACCTTGAAATCGAGTTTAAAGATGAGCACGAAGCAAGAAATATCTTGGAACTTGCTCGTTATGCGAACGTTCACACCCAAAAACCTTTAACAACAAGTGAATTGAGATTTATTTATTACTTCCCTGATATTGCAGCACAAGTAATGACAGTGTCACCATATTATGAACCATTGGGTGCAATAAAAGAGCGGGTAGAAGCGCAGATGAAAAATCCGCCTATCGGTGTTATTTAATTAAATAATCAATTCCGTGTCGTTGAAATAGAGTATTGAAAAAATCTCGATTTTCAGTAATATTTTCTGCGGTTAATTGCATATCCACAGTGCCAATAAACGGGTGTTTCTTTTCTTCGTGTTTTTCAAGGACTCGTGCAATGTAATCCTTTGCAATTGTATTTGTTTCGCCAACCATTGCTCGTTGTTCTGTTGCCTGTGGGTTTTTTGAGATTCGTTCTAAAAGTTCTATGGCTCGTTTTGTTAAATCAATAACAAAGTCTCCTCCATTTTGAACGATTGACTTTAACATATTATTTCTATCATCAAAACCGATTATATTTGGAATAAATTTATATCTTGAATGAAAATATACAGCTGTATTTTTTGATAAAATGTCAAATTGTCGGATATTATTTTCAAGCATTGTGATAATACTTGAAAGACGCATTATTTCTCCAAATCGATAACCTTTCATATAAGAACTTCGATATTCGGGCTCCACCTCAATATAAAATCCATACATTGTTTGATGTTCTTTGTCTATTGAGAAGATTTCGTGTCCTAATCTTTTGCCCATTGGATTTCGAATTTCTGTTATAAGTCTGTTAAAACCGTCATTATAAATTCTTGTCGAAGTTGTTAGTTCTCCAAGTCGGTCATTTCTGGTGGTAAATGAACAAACCTGTCTTAAATCATCAGGTGCAATATTTTTTATCAATGGGTTAATTTTTATCATACATTTTATAATGGTGGTAAAAATATTTTTTGCTATATTACTCGTCCGCCCATAATTAAATGTCCGTCATTCATATCGTAAATTACGCCTGATTGACCTGTGGTTATTGAGTTAATCGGTTCATAAAACGTGATTTCTGCTTTATCATCAATTATTTCAACGTGAGCTTTTTGTGCTCTCATATTGTAACGAATTTTTACCATAGCATCAAACTTTTTTTGTTCTATCGGGTACGAAAAATTCAAATCTTCGATTGCCAAGCGTGTTTTGAAATCATCTTCGCGCTTGCCAAGGTATACAATATTTTTTTCTGCATCAATGTCAATTACATATAACGGGTAAGGTGCAGCGATTCCAATACCTTTTCTTTGCCCGATTGTGTATTGGTAATGTCCCGTGTGGGTTCCTAGTTTTTTACCTGTCGGAATTTCTATAAAATCGCCTTCATGTTCTCCAAATTTTTCTTTCAGATAAGATTTTGTTGTTGTCGGTTTTTGGATGAAACAAATATCTTGACTTTCCTTAGATGATTTTGGCGGTAAATCAAAATCAATTGCAAGCTGACGGACTTGCGATTTATCATATTCATACAGCGGGAAAATTGTTTTTGACAGTTGTTTTTGCCCTAATCTGTATAGAAAATATAATTGGTCTTTATGCTCATCCTTCGCAGGGTATAATTTGTAAACCCCGTCAACAAACCTTATATCTGCGTAATGTCCCGTTGCAAAAACATCTGCGCCAAGCTCATTTATTGCGTAATCAAAGATTTCGCCCCATTTTATAAATTGGTTACAAACAATACAAGGGTTTGGGGTGCCGCCGTTTTTGTATGTGAATTCAAAATTATCTATAACGTATTTTTGAAACTTATCGCAAACATCTAAAACGTAGTGTTCAATGCCGAGTTTATCCGCAACCTTTTTTGCGTTTTGGCAAACTAAATCTGCGGCGGGGGTATTTACCATTTTCCCCGTAATTCCGATTACTTTATATCCTTTTTGCTGCAATAAAAGTGCGGTGACAGAAGAATCTACTCCGCCTGATAATGCTACTGCCGCGATTTTTTGTTCGTTTTCCATAGAGTTATTATAGCATGTAAATCTTTTTTATATTACAATGTAGAAAACCGTACTAAAAAAAGGAGAATATAATGTTGACAAAAAATTCATCAGTAAAAACAAGTTTTTCAGGTGTTGATTTCTCAAAATATTCATCAAAAACATCTGAATTTGTAAAAGAATTTAGCGCACGTGCTAACAAACCGGGTTATTTCTTAAACTGGGTTAATTTGCCGTCAGAACAATTAAAAAGAGTTGACGAACTTTACTCAATGGTAGAAAGCTTCAAATCTCAAACAGGTGTTAAAAGATTAAGCGTTATGGGTATCGGCGGTTCAAAGCACACGGTTGAACACATGCTTGGTATTAATGGCTTAAATCTTACAGGCGAAAGCGTTGCTTTTTATTCTGATGTTGATTCTATCAGCTGGGAAAGATTTATCACAAAGTTAGGTGATGTAACCTCTTCAAACTATATGATAGCTTCAAAATCAGGTTCAACTTTTGAAACTAAAGACGGATTTTTAAGAATCCAACAAATGTTGATTGATTCTTACATGTCAAAAGGTCAAAGTGAAGTTGAAGCTAAAAAATCAGCTTCAAAACACTTTATCGCAGTAACCGACGGAAACGCAGAAAAAAGTGAATTACGCAGAACTTCTAACGAACAAGGCTGGTTAGGCGATTTATTTATTCATGATGATGTAGGTGGAAGATTCTCAGCATTTGATGATCATGCTTTATTTACATTAATTTGGGCAGGACTTTCAAAAGCTGATATGGTTTCTTTATTGAATGCAGCTCAAGAAGTTTCAGAACAATCATTATCAGATGATTTAGAGATAAATGATGCCCTAAAAGAAGGTATTTTCTGGGCTGATGCTAAAATGAACGGAATCTGCGCTTCAGTTCATCAATATATGGGTTCAATGTTTGAAAATACCGTTTACTGGCATGCTCAAATGCAAAATGAATCAGTTAAAGATACATTAAAACAGGTTGCAAAAGTTCCTGATGCGATGCACCACTCAGCAGAAGCTCACTTTAACCCTGCAAATAAATTAGTTTTTGCATTGACTGTTCCTGTAGATAACGGTGTTTGCAGAGAAAATGCGCAAAGTTATATTGAAGCATTAACAAAATCTTATGAAATCACAGGCGCATTCTTTAAAGAAGAAGTTGAAACTTCAACTTTAGGTTTGACAGCATCTGCAGCTGGTGCAATGACTCAATTAAGAGCATTTGCTACGGTTTACCAGGAAATCGTTACAGCCGTAATGAGCGGAAATGCTTTACCTGAGGTTCTTGACAGTGTACTTCAACCGCACGTAGAATTTTATAAAAAGAATTTGAAAGGCGGAGTTGTAGTTCCGGGAAGAATTTCGGAGTAAATAAATATTATATTGAAGGCGCGGCGGGAAATCCCGCCGCGCCTTTTTTATAGGTTAAAATCTCATCTTTTTGTATAATGCATAACTTTAAAATAAATGTTAACATGTCTTTATGAATATCAATATTTTAAAAAGTTTATCATACGGGGTTTACGTAATCTCAACACCGGACGGTGAAAAATCAACAGGATGTATTGCAAACAGTTTAATGCAAATATCATATGACACGGTTGCTGTCAGTATTAATCATAAAAATTATACAAATGAATGCATAAACAAATACAAACGCTTTGCAATATCTGTTTTAGGAGTAGACAGTGACGACAATGTAATACCTGTATTTGGGTTTCAATCAGGGCATGAAGTTGATAAATTTAGCGGGTTTAAGACGATAAAAGTTGACGGGATTGATGTTATTGAAAACTCTGTCGGGTATATAATTTGTGAGCTTATTGATAAAATGGAAACCGAAACCCATACGGTATTTTTAGGCAGAATTACGAACGGTGAAATTTTGCATGAACAAATTCCCATGACTTACGCTTATTACCATGCCGTTAAAAAAGGAAAAAGTCCGAAATCTGCTCCGACATACATTGAAGAGCATGCCAAAGGCGATATTGCATATAAATGTAAGATTTGCGGGTATATTTACGAAGGAAATCTTGAAAATGAGCCTGACACTTACGTTTGCCCGATTTGCAAAAAAGGTAAAGAGTATTTTGAATTAATAACATAATTTAACATAATAAGTGTAAATTTTACAAATGTTAATCCTTCTTATCATGATTTAATATTTTGATTAAAATCTTGTCTTGAGCATGACACTTGTAGGAGTTGTGTCTTCGGTAAAAGGATGTAGAAATGTTTCAAAACATTACAAAATTTATCAATCTGAGGATGCAAATTTTTATAATTCCTATTAATATTTAATACATTTTGTGATAGAATAATATAATAAAGATTATGGGAAAGAAAAAGGTGAAAATCCTTATAAAGTCAATAATGTAAGGGCTTAAGAATTGGAAGAAGAACATGCCTTTTACATGTACGGAGGAGATTATATTATGCAAAATGCGGTTAACAAAAACGGACAAGAAAATGTAGTTGATATAACATCTGCTCACGTGTCAGATGCGATTAAAAGAGTACATGAATCTAATTCTATGTTTGCAAAACAAGTTGTTGAAAGTGCTTCAAAACTTGATAATGTGTGTATCACCAAAAAAGACGGTACAAAAGAAAAATTTAACGTTCAAAAAGTTATTGAAGCTGTTAAAAAATCAGCTACTCGTGTTCTTATTACTTTTAGTGATGATGATTTAAAAAGAATTTGTGATTTTGTAAACAAAAATGTTAATGATTTACAAAAACCGGAAATTTCTATCTGGGAAATTCACAATATTGTTGAAAATGCTTTGGAAAGCATCAATCCTTCTGTTGCAAAAAGCTACAGAAATTATCGTAACTATAAAACAGATTTTGTTGCTATGCTTGATAAAGTTTACCAGGAATCTCAAAGAATTATGTATATTGGAGATAAAGAAAACTCTAATGCTGATTCAACTCTTGTTTCAACAAAGCGTTCTTTGATTTTCAATCAGTTAAACAAAGAATTATATAAAAAGTTTTTCTTAACTGTTGAAGAACTTCAAGCAATTAGGGACGGTTATATTTATATCCATGACATGTCAGCAAGACGTGACACTATGAACTGCTGTTTATTTGATGTAGCTTCCGTTTTAAAAGGCGGATTTGAAATGGGTAATCTTTGGTATAACGAACCAAAATCTCTTGATGTAGCATTTGATGTAATCGGAGATATCGTAATGGCAGCAGCAAGCCAGCAATATGGCGGTTTTACCGTTCCTGAGGTTGACAGAATCCTTGCTCCGTATGCTCAAAAAACATTTGAAAGACAAAATAATAAATATTTATGCTTAGGCTTATCCTTTGAAAAAGCAAGAGAAGCAGCAATGGCTGATGTTCAGAAAGATTTTGAACAAGGTTTCCAAGGTTGGGAATACAAGTTTAATACTGTAGCCTCATCCCGCGGTGATTATCCGTTTATTACAATAACCGCAGGTCTTGGAACAGATGAATACGAAAAAATGGCAACTTTGGCAATGCTTAAAATTCGTATGGGCGGTCAGGGTAAAAAAGAATGCAAAAAACCTGTATTGTTCCCTAAAATTGTATTCTTGTATGATGAAAATCTTCACGGCGAAGGTAAAGTTAATTATGACTTATTCCAAGCTGGTGTTGAATGTTCTAAAAAGACTATGTACCCTGATTGGTTGTCATTATCAGGTGAAGGTTATGTAGCTTCTATGTACAAAAAATATGGTAGAGTAGTTTCACCTATGGGTTGCAGAGCATTCTTATCACCTTGGTATGAAAAAGGTGGTGCAAAACCTGCTGATGAAAACGATAAACCTATTTTTGTCGGTCGTTTCAACATTGGTGCAATCAGCTTACACCTACCAATGATTTATGCTAAAGCAAAACAAGAAAGTAAAGATTTTTATGAAGTTCTTGATTATTATCTGGAATTAATCAGAAAACTTCATATCAGAACTTATGAATACTTAGGTGAAATGAAAGCTTCAGTTAATCCTCTTGCATACTGTGAAGGCGGATTCTTAGGCGGACATTTAGGTATCCATGATAAAATCAAACCACTTCTTAAGTCAGCTACAGCGTCATTTGGTATTACTGCATTAAATGAATTACAACAACTTCATAACGGTAAGTCTTTAGTTGAAGACGGTCAATTTGCTATTGAAGTTATGGAATACATTAACAAGAAAGTTAACGAGTTTAAAGAAGCTGACGGTTGGTTGTATGCATTATATGGCACACCGGCTGAAAATCTTTGCGGTTTGCAGGTTAAACAATTCCGCAAAAAGTATGGTGTGATTGCTAATGTTTCTGACAAACCGTATGTTTCAAATTCATTCCACTGTCATGTCAGTGAACAGATTAGTCCTATCGAAAAACAGGATTGTGAAAAGCGTTTCTGGGATTTGATGAATGGTGGTAAAATTCAGTATGTAAAATACCCTATTGATTATAATACCGAAGCTGTTAAAACATTAATTTTAAGAGCTATGGATATGGGATTTTACGAAGGTGTTAACCTTTCATTGTCATATTGTGATGATTGCGGACATCAGGAATTGAATATGGATGTTTGTCCAAAATGCGGAAGCAGAAACTTAACTAAAATTGAAAGAATGAACGGTTATCTTTCATATTCAAGAGTTAAAGGTGATTCTCGTCTTGCTGATCATAAAATGGAAGAAATTAAAGATAGGGTTAGCATGTAGAATGCTTAAAGCCGTTGTGAAGCCGGAGTCGTCACACGAATAGTGTGACGAGCATGGCGAACATAATATAGTGACGTAGGAGCGGAGGTAGAACCGAACGTCGCAGGAACTAAATTCGTAAGTCGCTGTGTAGTGAAGTTTCAATATATACTTGGAGTAAAAAATGAATTATCATAATATAACAAAAGATGATATGTTAAACGGTGACGGCTTGAGAACCGTATTGTGGGTGGCAGGTTGCACACACCACTGTGAAGGTTGTCAAAACCCGATTACCTGGGATTTGGCAGGAGGTTTGCCGTTTGATGAGGCTGCTGAAGAAGAATTGTTTGAAGCTTTAGCAAAACCTCATTGCTCAGGTATTACATTTAGCGGCGGCGATCCGCTGCATCCGTTTAATCGTTCGGAAGTCTTCAGGCTTGCTAAAAAATGCAAAGAACTTTATCCTGAAAAATCTGTTTGGGCTTATACAGGCTTTTTATGGGAAGATGTTATGAACGAAGAGGGTGTTAAGTACTTTGATGTTTTGGCTGATGGGAGGTTTGTTAAAGAATTGAATGATAACAGACTTCACTGGGTCGGAAGTTCAAACCAAAGGGTTATAAATGTTCCTGAAACATTGTCATCTGGAAAAGTTGTTTTACACGAATAAAAAAACGGGTTTTAAAACCCGTTTTTATTTTATTTCAAATTCATCAAAGTCAAAGTTTGTATCGTAAGGGTCAAATTCAGGATAATTAACTTTTCGTCCTTCTTGTTTTGCTTTTTTTATTTCTTCAATAGCTTCGGCGATAATTCTTGCTTCTTCTGCTCTTTCTTTTTCTGCAATTTTTGCATGTCTTTTTTGTTTTGCGAATGTAGAAAGTCGTTTTTTCGGCTTACCTGTTTGTTGATATTCTCCTAAAGCAAGTTTTTCTTTAATGTAATCATCTAATTTCCCTCTTCTGATATTTTCGCCTTCAAATATTTGGAAAACTTTGTAACCTATTGATTTTAATTGTCTTGTAAACTTTTCATCTTCTTTATCAGGGATTGATACTCTTACTGTACCTGAATTGTTTTTGCTGACAAGTTTGTTCGGGTAAGGTTCTACAAGTTCTCTCAATTTATCTTTTTTAGCGGGATTTACTCCGGCTTGTGTGATAGGTATGCGGTATGTTGATGTGAAATTAATGTTGTTCATTTTTGTTCCTTTTTTATTTTAAACCTTGAGAAAATTATTTTTGCTAAATGTTATATTAAAATTTGTTAATTTTTTGTCAAAAAAATTTTTTAAGAGTTTTAAAGAATGTAAATAAAGGAAAGATAATATGTATTTTAATGTTAATTTTACCTCTGTAAAACCTCAATTTAATACGATTTTACCAAATAAAAATATCCAGAATCGTACATATACTAAGGCAAAACTTGTCGTAGATACTTTTACGTTTACAGGCAGATCAGAAGCCTCACAATATGGTAATGTTTTTGAATACCTGGCGGCAGGTATTCTTGAAGCAAAGGCTAAAAAGTACGGAGTAAACGGCAGTATGTTATCTTCAAATAATATAACTGCGACGGTTGATAAATTGTTAGAAAAAGACAAAATATTTTTACCTTATCCTTTAACTGTACCAGAAAAAATTAAATGGAAAGATTATATTCCGCAAGATATCAGGGAAGGTTCTGTTGAAAAGATTAATCAAGCCAGAGTTGCAAGAATGAATGATTGGCAAAACTTTTTGGAGAATCCCGAAAATGTTGATTCTTTCTTTGGCGGTTATAATAAGGTTTTAGTTGATAAAATAAAAAATAATAATGCCTTAAAATTAGTCATTTGGAACGCTGTAACCAGTGAATTAAAAGAAAATAATCGTCATATTCCTGTTCCGTTTAATGAAAAAGCATTATTGGAAACAATTAAAGGTTTTGAAGAAATTATGCCTAAAGACAGAACTGTACGTTGTGCTTCTCCTTCGTTTTTAGATATGTACACTCATAGGCTTCGTGATAATCTTTTAATGGACATGGGGTTATCCAATAATAATGAAGTTTGGGTAAAAATCCCTTCAATTAAACATGACAGGGCAAATAAAGATAAAAATATTGCAAGATTGGAAATTCTAAGCTGTAAAAACTGGTGTACACGTTCAAGTGTAGATAAGGCAGAAGATGCTTTACTTGACGGTGATTTTTATATTTACTTATCACGGGATAAATTTAATCTTTGGGAACCGTTAGTCGGTATGGCATCTTCAAAAGGTAAAATTGACCAAATTCAAGGGGTTGTAAATGATAATATTGTTCCGCTTGCTTTGGTTGATGAGATTAAATCTTTTATTGAAGATTCAAATTTAAAATGCCATTCGAGAATAATTGATGAAGGTCCTAAAGCTGAAGTGGCGTTGTTTATCAGTAAAAAGTTAAATGAAGTTGATCCTTTAACCAAAAAGTCTTTTGCAAAATCCATAAAAGAGCAAGATGATGTTGCAATGTTTAAGCATTTGGGGGTTCAAGCAAATGTTTTACCAAACGGAAACTTAGAAAT
This sequence comes from uncultured Candidatus Melainabacteria bacterium, assembly GCA_945910425.1. Classification (GTDB taxonomy): domain Bacteria; phylum Cyanobacteriota; class Vampirovibrionia; order Gastranaerophilales; family Gastranaerophilaceae; genus Zag111. The sequence goes on from CAMDYM010000034.1 coordinate 17,954, forward strand.
TTTTGGTTATCGTCCGTCTTATTTAATGGATGCTGAAAAGGGGTTGAATATTCCTTATTCTATGTTTGGCATTAATGAGGATGTGTTGTTGCAAAATGTTGAAGTTATTAATGGTAATTTCGTATTAAATAATAATAAGAATAAGATTTATACTTCTCGCATAACAAAATTCCCGCCAAGTTTAAAAACAGTTACCGGCAAAGTTTTGTGTAATTCTAATCAGTTTGAAAATTTTGGTGATGATATAATGCGTGTTGTTGATTATCACCCTTCAAAATGTATTGTGCAAAAATAAAAGGAGTGAAAGTTAGGTTTCACCCCTTAGTGTACAGTCGGGTTGTAAATGTAAAATAAGGTGTAGTGTTAGTTTAGCCTAACACTTGTTTCGTAAAAAATGAGTCTTTGTTTTGAAGAAAATTTTTGTATTATTTTGTTATTTCCTTTTTAAATTTTTCTGTAATTTCTTTGTTTTTTTGACAAAACTCGGTAAATAAAGTCATTTTATCCAGTATATTTTGTGAAATAATATGTTCAATTTTGCATGCGTTTTCGCCTGCTTCTTTTGGTGTAATATCAAGAACTGTTTCAAAAAAATCCTTTATCGTGTAATGTTTATCATAGACTTTTTTTGCTTCTTTAATTCCGTCAGGAGTTAAAGCAATCGATTCATAGCTGTTATATGTAATCAAATTTTTTTTCACAAGTCTTGATAAAGCTTCTGATACTGAGGCTCTTGAGATATTAAGTTTTCTGGCTAACTCTGCACCTTTCAGGGGTGTATCATTAAGATGAGCTATATAAATCTCTTCTAAATAATCTTCAAGTCCTGAAGTCAGGGTTTTAGTAGACATAATAAAAACCTCACACAAATCTTTACGAGTTAATTGTAAGGTATGCCTAACAATTTGTCAAGGGTTATTATTGCAAATTGATGGGAAAAATGTTATATTGAGAACAGTCAAAAGGAGGCAAAAATGTTAAGAAACAGAAATAAATTAGAGTTGCGGGGGGGGGTAACTTTTTAGGTTTTTCTCCTGTCGACAAATTTCACGTCATTCC
>CAMDYM010000035.1 GCA_945910425.1 uncultured Candidatus Melainabacteria bacterium
TGCCGACACCTATTTTAAAAAAAGAGAATTAAGACATTTGTCTAGTTCTCTTTTTGTTTGTACTTGGCTCGTAATTATTTGGCGGTTATAGGCTTCGTGGCTTAGCCCCGGGTTATGGTCTTTTATCTAAGATTTTACAAATGATGTTCTTCTTTTTATGGCTTCTTTATCCTTGATTCTTTTTTAATATTAAATATGTACCACCTATGTATGCTGCTTGAGTTCTGTTTCTTACACTTAGTTTGTTTATTATAGAATTTACGTGTGCTTTTGCCGTGTGCGAACTGATATAAAGAATTTTTCCGATTTCTTTATTGTTGTAGCCTTTACATACTAATTTAAATACTTCCAGTTCTCTTTTTGTTAACATTTTCTTTTCCTTTCTTTTTTATTAACTATACTCTTATATATAAACAAAAAAATAAACCAATGCTCTTAATAATATTTCCATATTGAAAATTTTTATTATTTTTTTTTTGAATTAAAATTATGCTTGCACAAAAAAAATTTTCATGATATTATTAATATGCAAGTGTTCAGAGCAGATATGCGTCCGTAGCTCAGCTGGATAGAGCATCTGCCTTCTAAGCAGAGGGTCGCGCGTTCGAATCGCGCCGGGCGTATTTTTTGCGACAAGAGTCAAAATTTATAAAGTATGAGAAAGGTAAGTTATAGTCATAGCTTACTTTTTCGCCGTTTAAAGTAACGTTCGAAAGTAAATAATTCAGCATTTCTCTCTTTTCCGAGAGAGGTTGCCGTTTATAAAGCCAATAGGCGTTTTTCAGCGTTTCGATAATTCTAATCCCTTCTTCGTAGAATTTCTTTTCCGTATTATGCAAGGCTTCAAGTTTAATCATAATTTCGTCTAGGTCATGTGTCCATTTAATACGTTTCTCGTTGTAAAACTCTGCTGAGACTTTGTCCTCGCAGTATTCATCTGTTAATTTGTCTATGCGGTGTCTAATTTTACTTTCTTCTGCTTGCAGTTTTGTACGCAGTTCTTCCGAAAACTCCTGTCTATATTGCAGGCTTTCACGTAGTCCTCAAGAAACACCATCTGAAATAACAACTGATATAATAAATAGTGAGCAAGAAACAAATAAGTCCTTGAAATCATATAAAGCTTTTGAATTGTAGTATTTTACCCCGTATCGGACAATAGTTTTATTTTTTCTGTCGGGTTATTTTACTTACTGATAGGAGGAATTTTTATGTTTTATAATGTACTTAAGGCTAAAGATTTACTTAATTTAGACGGCGAAAAATTTAAAAAAGAAGTTTTGATGCAAAATAATGACAGTTGTCTTAATATTGTGGCATTAAAGAAAGATGAAATCATTGATACACATACTTCAATAGCAGATGCTGCGGTTTATGTTTTAGACGGAGAAATTGAAATACATTTTGATGCTGAAAAATTTACTGTTGATAAAGGTGAGATTTTAATGTTCAAAAAAGATGATCAACATCATGTTGTTGCAAAGAAAGATTCAAAATTTCTTTTAATAAAAATTTAGGCGTTAAAAAGGGCTGATAAAATATCAGCCCTTAATCTGTTTTGATTTTATTGTTGTTGTGCAGAGTTAAGTAGTCCGTAAGCTGCATCCCAGCCGCTTAAACCGCCTCTTGTTCTGAATTTTGTAATTTGACTTGCACTGTTTTTCTTAGCTTTTGTTTGCTCTTTAGTATTTTTAGTTTCCAGCTTTTTATTTGTTTTTCTTTCTGCAATAACAGGATTTGCGTAAGCTAAGAAGTTTCTGTATTCGGCGCATCCGTAACCGGCTTTAACTTTTGTCGGATGTGCGTATGAAATATAGTTAAAAATACTCATTGCTCTATCAGCGTTAGCAGGTTTTCCTTGAATTGTTTCCCAGTAGGTGCCTGTTTGTTTTGTTAGAACAACAATTATTGCAAGCGGGTTATAACCTGCGGTAACCATTAAGTCTGCTGCGATAATATCAGCTTCTTTTTCTTCTTTAGCTGATGTGTAGCCTGAAATTAGTGTTGAAGTTGTAGTATCTGTATTAGCGTTTGTGTTTGCCTGAATCAGATTTTTAATTTTACCTTTAGAAGCATGACCGCTAATTATGTGACCAAGTTCGTTTGCTACAACGGCAGCTACTTCATTATCGTTGCCTGCGTATGATAAATCAGCACTTGAAATATTTACGACTTTGTTTGATACATAGTTTGAATTATCAGCTTCGCCTGATACTACCGTAAATTTAACGTTATTTGACGGAATGTTATTTTTAGTAAGCAATGCAGCTCCGACTGTCGGAACCTTTGAGGCTGCATTATAAGTTGCTGCAAATGACGGAACAACTGTAAATAAAACAGCTAAAAGTGTTAATAAAGCTTTTTTCATACTTTCTTCCTCCTTATGTAATATCCAATAACATAATATAACAAAATGTCTTTTTAGAAAAGACTATGATAAAATTAATTTATGTTAGTATCAAAAGCCGCAAAGAACAATTGGAAAAGGTTAAACCTGGATGCTCGGGATATAGAAAAAAAGTTAACCAAAAGAGCTAATAAAAGGTATTCAAAAAAGTTGTTTATTCCAAAAGAATATTCAACGGATGTTTCTAATTTAGAATTGATAGCTAATATTGTAGATAAAACCGAGGATTTAAAAGAATGTATTTATTACCTTGCAGTAAATCTTTTGACTTTAAACGGTTTATCGACTGACGCAAAATATATATCTGAAGTTTTAGAAGAATTTAAGCCAAGGTCTGATAAAAATGCTCAGTTTTATTTGACATTAAAGCTTCCGAAAGGTGAAAAAGATTTTTTGGGTTGTGTTTATCAATCACTTTTAAATGAAGGCAGTAAAAATATACAAGGTTCATATTATACACCGCAATCGGTTTTAAATAAGATTTTTCCTGAGAATATTGATTTCTCTTTGACTTTTCTTGACCCTTGCTGCGGGACGGGAAGTTTTCTACTTGAGGCTGCTGATAGAGTAAAATCACCTGAGCAGATTTTTGGCTGTGATATGGATGAGGTTGCTTGTTTTATTGCAAAAATTAACTTGATAATAAAATTTAAAAATAAAGAATTTCGTCCGAATATTTTTAATATGGATTTTCTGGGGAAAAATAATCTTGGAGAATTTGATATTATTGCGACAAACCCTCCTTGGGGTGCTTTATCAAAGCCGGATTATAAGAAAAAATATCCGCAGATTAAATCTGATGAAAGTTTTTCATATTTTATAACAGAATGTTCAAAACATTTAAATCCTGGCGGTAAAATGATTTTTGTTCTGCCTGAAGCTGTTTTAAATGTTAAAGTCCATAGTGATATAAGAAAGTTTATTCTTGATAATTTTCAGATAGAAAAGATAAACCTTTTTGGCAGAGTGTTTTCAAAAGTATTAACGGGTGTTGTTTCTTTGAGTTTGCGAGAAAAAGGTGAAACTATTGAAGATGTTATAATAGGTCAGAATAGAATTTCTCAGGCATTTTTTGAGGGAAATACTAATTACAATTTTTCTGTTTTAGATAATAAAGATGTAAAAATTTTAAATAAAATCTATTCAAAACCGTATTTGACCTTAAAAGACAGTGTATGGGCGCTTGGGATTGTAACGGGTGATAATTCCAGGTTAATTACGAATAACTCAAAAAACGGCGAAAAAATTTATTCGGGTAAAAATATTTCAAAAGACGGAATTTCAGACTCCGTTCGGTATATTTTTTACGATAGGACAAATTTTCAACAGGTTGCGCCTGATGAGGTCTACAGAGCAAAAGAAAAACTTGTTTATAAATTTGTTTCTAAAAAGCTTGTCTTTGCGTATGACAATAAACAACGGTTGTTTTTAAACAGTGCAAATATTCTTATTCCAAAGCTTTACGGTTATTCAATAAAAGATGTTATGATGTTTTTAAACTCTACCTTATTTCAATATATTTATTCTAAAAAATTTAATGAGCTGAAGGTATTGAAGGGTAATCTTCTTGATCTTCCCTTTCCCGTTAAACTCCCTGATACTAAGCTTACGGATGATAAAATTTTCAAGCTGTATGATTTAACAAAAGATGAAATTTCATATATAAAAAATATCGTTTTTAAGTTATAATTTAATAGAAAAATGTTTTAAGGATAAAAAATGGAACAGGATAAAGAACGAATATACAAGCTTTGCGAACTTTTAGACAGCAAAGAAGCCTCAAAAGAAATAGAAGAAGAGTTAAAAAAACTTTTAAAACCATATAAAGACGGTTCAATCGGTATTGCTCAAATAAACCCTAAAGCAGGCGATATTGAGTATAATGCCTCAAAAGTTGTAAAATATATAAATCATGCTCAAAACTTAGGGCTTGATTTGGTGGTATTTCCTGAGCTTACTCTAATGGGATATCCTATTGAAGATACAATTGATAGGCATCCTATTATTGTTGACGAAAATGTAAAGTGGCTTAAAGAAATTGCTAAAATTACAACTATGACTACCGCGCTTGTCGGTTTTGTTGAACCAAGACGTTATAATCATTTGACAGGCAAAAAGTATTATAATTCTGTTGCAATTTTATCAGAGGGTAAAATTAAGGGGATTGTCAGAAAATCGCTTTTGCCGACATATTCTGAGTTTAACGATTACAGATATATTGAACCATCTCCTGTTGTTGGTTCTCAGCCGGGGGAAACTTTGGGAAATTTTGATATAGATAAAGTTGTTGACGGCAGCAGGGTTAACCTTATAAATACAAAAACTTACGGTATTTCTATTTGCGAAGATTGTTGGAATAATAAAGAATTTTTCAATGATACTACGCTTTATTCTCTTGATCCGATAGAAGAATTATCTAGGGAAAAACCTGATGTGTTTATAAATTGTTCTGCATCTCCGACACGTGCCAAAAAGGAACAGCTGAAACATAATATGTTATCGTTTATTTCTAAGAAATATTCAACCCCGATAGTTTATGTAAACCAAGTCGGAGCGATTGATAATAGCTCGTTTGATGGTTCAAGCAGGGTGTTTGATAAAGACGGTAAACTGTTAGCTCGGGCTAAATCTTTTACTGAGCAGTTTTTAATAGTTAACCCGCATAAAGGCTTAGGTAAGATTTATCCGCTGACTAAGGGGTTAGAACAAACTCTTACAGAGGCTAAAATTTACACTCTTGAATACGAGCCTGATTTAGAGCGAACTTATAAAACTATTATTCAAGGAATACGGGATTACTTTAATAAAACAGGTTTTAAACGTGCGGTTTTAGGTTTATCGGGCGGTTTAGATTCAACTGTCTGTGCTGTGTTACTTGCGGATGCGATAGGCGCTGATAATGTCTTTGGTGTAAGTATGCCCTCTAAGATTACAAGTAAGGAAAGTAAATCTGACGCAGAAGAACTTGCTTCAAACTTAGGTATAAATTTTACGGAAGCTTCAATTAAGGATATGGTTGAAACGACAAATAACAGTTTGCAGAATTTATTTAAAACCGTAGAAGGAAAATGGAACTGCCGTTATAAGGAATCTTTTACCCAGGATAATATCCAAGCTCGTTCACGCGCGATGTTTTTATGGGGAATAAGTAATGAGTTTGCAAGTTGTCTTCCTATTGCCACCTCTGATAAATCTGAGCTTTACATGGGTTATGCGACAATAAACGGTGATATGTCAGGTGGGTTTGCTCCGATTGCGGATGTGCCGAAGACAAAATTGTTTGCGCTTGCAAGGTGGCTTAATAACAACAGGCATGTAAAAAATGCTATACCTGAAGCAATTATTCTCAAAAAACCGGGGGCAGAACTTGCCATTGATCCTAAAACAGGTAAGCCGTTAATCGCTGAAGATGCCTTGATGCCTTACGAGTTTCTTGATGAAATTATTTGGCGTATTGAGAATAAAAAAGAACATTACTATGATATGCTAAATTCTGAGTTCTTATATGAAAAAAATAATGCGGTTTCTAAAGAGCAAAAGATTCAGTGGCTTGATAAATTCTATCGCAGAATGTCTACTGCTTTATACAAGTGGTCAATCTTGCCGCCTTCTGTTATTGTGGATTCACGTTCAATCAATAAATATGATTATAAACAGCCTATAACATCATCAGGAATAAATTATAAAGGCTTATTGCAAGGCGAGATTGAATCAAAAATTCTAAGTTTTATGAAGTAATTGCACGACTGTTTTAATATGATAATATTATCTACAAAGGAAAGTATATTTAATGTCAAAACTTAATATTATAAAAATATTATACAAAAATTCACCAATGAATTTTTATTATTATACCGTGGAAGAAGATACTGTTATTAAGTCTGTTAATAATACTTCTTTGGGGTATAAGTTTAAAAAGCTTTTTTCAAAATCCGAGCTTGATAAAGTTTGGAGTTCTATTCGTTTGCATAAACGGATATCAACAGTATTAATATTTTTGGTTTTTGTAACGATATTATATAAAATTATTTTTCCTAACTATGCTTTACTGATAGACAGTAATTTGAACTTGAGTATTTTAACCATTGTAACCGCAATTATTTTTGTTTATTTCGGTATAACATTTGTAAGTACTAAGGTTTTTGAAAAAAGACTTGAAAAAATGTTCGGGAAGTTTGAAAAAACAAAATTTATTAAAAACAGTGAAGTTGATGAGTGTTTTTATAAAATATTTAAAACCGAATTAATAAAAGTTTCGGTATTATTGTTACTGATATTTATGCTTATATTTTTTGCTTCTCCTGTAAAAAAAGCTTATAATGCAATATCACAAGGTCAATATAAAAAGACTATTAGTATAACAACTTTAGGTTCTGTTGTTTTTCCGATTTTACCTGATTGGTATTCATTAAGAGGTTATGCTCGTTTTCAGCTAGGTGATTATGAAAATGCCATAAATGATTATGATAAGGCGTATCGTTTGGGAACAGATTTTTTTAATACTATGAATTTTGATAATAAAATTTATATAAAGTATTTCTTAAAAGATTACGAGAGCGCAATTAAAGATTTTGATGATGAAATAAAAAATGCCAATAGTGATTATGAAAGAGATTCTTTCTTATGGGACAAGGCGCAGTTTTTGTATAATGTTAATCGTTATGAGGAAGCGCTTGCTTTGTATACCGAATTGTTAACAAAAGCTGATAGTGACAGTGTATTTTTATTAAAAGACAGATTATATTTAGAAAGAGCCCAAATTTATCAAATTCTTGGTCAAAATGATTTGGCAAATGCAGATTTGATAAATTCAGGAGCGGTGGAAACCTTGGAAAATAAACTTGATTATATTCCAAAACCTGTTCTTTTATTGAAAGAATTATAAAATTTGCACAGCCATTGCAAAAAATTCATTATCGGATGTCTTTTAATGTAACGTCTAACTTGTTAGAGTTGAGGTTTCCTTTTATGTTAACCCTAAATATTCCCAGTTCTTCCGGTTTTGCGTTAATTGGCGGAATTTGATCTATTTTATTAGTGAATTTAGTTTTAGAACGTTCAACTTTGAAAAATATTTTGTAAAGTAATGATAGCGAAAGTTTTAATATTTTTATTTTCTTTTCGGCAATTTTGTTGTGTTTACCCCACATTGTTATGTCTCCGATTGCTGTGTCTATGTTGTAGTTTCCTTCAATGAAGGTCGACAGATATTCGCTTTGTGAGTATATTTTTGCATCATGAACGTTGCTGTTATCAAGTTCAAAACAGCCGCAAAGATCTGTTGAAAGGTTTTGTTTATTGGTAAAATCAATGTTCGTGATTTTTGAAAGTGTAAATTTTATTGGTTTTTTTATATAATAAAGCGGGTTTTTACGTTTTTTTGATTTATTCAGTATAATTTCGCGTTTTCCGAGTTTTGGCATCATACCGTCTTCTATTGCAAATGTTGCGTAAGCTTTAATATCGTTGAGCTTGTTTTTTGTAATCAGGTGTAAAGAAGCAGATGCAAGTCCCGTAAAATAATCATGCAGGTTAAACATTTTTGTTGCAACCTCGTTTGAATCAATTTCAAAAGCCGAAAAATAAATATCAGAATTATGTCTTTTTATGTCATATTTACCTTCTGCACTTAGTATACCTTTTGAATACTCGGTTTGAGGAATAACAAAATCTACGATATTATTTTTAAGTTTTCCGTTAATTTCAACATCATGCAGGTAGAATTTTGGATTTATTATCTCGTCAACTCTTATTCTGCCTTTTTCTACGGTGACGTTGTAATCTTTGTGTTTGTACTGTTTTACGTTGTGGCTTGGCTTTAAATCCTTAAGTCCGTCGCGTTTCACGTAGAACTTGTTAAGATGTATATCTATATCTTTGACAAACAATCCGTTTAAAAACTTGTTATCAGCGAGCAGGGACAAACTTATCGGGGAATCAAAGAATGTTCCTGTTGTATTTATTGTAAGATTTTTGTCTTTTGCGCTTATTATTACGGATTTTAGGTATAAAAAGTCTTCGTGGTAGGTTTCATTTAGTTTTACATATCCTGACAAAAGTTTGTTTACAAAATCGTATCTTAAATCGGCTTCAAAGGTTCCGCCATACATAAAATCATTAACAAATGAGCTTATAAGTTCAACAGGAAGCGGACCTTCTGTTTTTAAAGTCAAATATGAAGGCTTAAAATGACCTTTTTGCTTGATAAATAATCCGTTGCCATAAAGCAGTTTTGTTTGGTTATTGTTTTCTATAAAACTATAGTTGTAGTCATTTAGATATAAATTGTTTCCTTCTTTATGAGTAAGTGCTGAGATTTGTCTGATTTTATCAGTATTATCAAGACTTTCGTAGGCTGAAATGATGTTGCTTCCTTTGGGTATTGTTAATATATAATCTACATCAACACTTTTTTGAACATCATATCTGACTTTTGCATCAACTTGCCCTGAAATTTGTACCGGTTTAAAATATTTCTGTGTAAAACGGTTTGTAAGTCGTTTTGAGTGAACATTACCGACTGTGTGCACGGATTTTGTAAAAAGACCGTTAATAAAAACGTCCGTATAAACAGGTTCTTCTCCAAATGTTCCGTTTGCTTTTGCGTCCATTGTTCTATTATTGAAATTAAATTCAACAGTAGGAAGCAGTACTGGGATTTTAAATTTTGAAAAGTCTGCGCCAAGGTTATGAGCGATACATTTTCCTTTTAACCCTTTTTTTGAGTATTTTAAATCAGTATCAAGAGTTCCTGTAAAATTTGTGAAGTTTTCTATAAAATTCCTTTTATTCGTGTGTTTCAGGTGATAAAAATATAAAAACGCAGATTCTAATTCTTTTGCGGGCAGTGATTGTCCTTTAAACGATAATTTATCAATTGCGCCGTTTAAAATAAGTGTTGCTCCTACAAAATTAACCGATAAATCATCAAAAAATAATTTGTTAAAATAGTGTATTTCACCTGTCTTACCTATGATAACAGGTTGTACTATGTATGGAGAGTGAATTTTACCTAAAAATGAACAAACAATCTTAAAACCTTCTTTGTGCGATTTAATATTGTTAAGTTCAATAAAAGTTTTTCCCGTAGAATCAAGTTTTAGATAAGCTTTTTGTATGTTTGTGATTGGGAAAAAGTTCAATGTGAAGTCTTTTTTGTCGTTGTTTTTATTCTTAAAAAGTTTTCTGATTTCAAAAATATCAACGTATATACTTTCAGCGTAAATTGTTTTAGGCTTTATTGAAAGCGGGCTTGTTGAAATTTGAAGCTTTTTTGTTTTAAGTATATTTTTACTTGAAATTTCATCTGACGAAATTTCAAAAGATAAGTTCGGTTTAGTCCTAAAGTTAAAACCATTGATATTTATCGGAGAATTTAGCTTTTCGCTTAAAAAGGTTTCGTATTTTGATACCATTTTATCAGAATTTAGTATCTCGGGCAGTCCGAAAAACAAAAATGCGTATACCACAGCGATAGTTGCGGTTAAGATTATTCCTGATATGATATACACATTTTGTTTTTTCATGGTTATTTTTTGAATATTTTCTTAAATAGTGATTTTGACTGTTTTTTCTCAACGACTTCTGTTGGTTTTGGTTGAGAAGTTTGAAGATTTCTTATTTTGATAATTTCTTCAACCGAAAGATTTTCTTCTCCTGCCTGCGGGATTGGGATTGTATCGACAAAGTTTTGAGCGCTTTCGATTTCAGAATCAAGAGCAAGCCATTTGAACGATTTTATCATTTTTAAAGGTTTTCTTGTATCACCGCGCAGTATAATTTGGAATTTTGTTGCATAATCATCCGATTTGTTTTCTGCTAAAGACGGCAGGGCGTCTAATTCTTCCTGTGAAATTTGCTCGCAGAATATCGAAAATGTTTTAGCCGCAACTATATTTAACCCCGGAGTATTTTTAACAAGGTTAACAGGGTTAATATTAGCTAACGGTACTAAGCTGTCAGAAAAAGTTGAAGCAAGTTTTCCACGAGTTTTCATATCCGCGCTGTTATCAATCAGTCCGATTTTACCTGCAATATACATTGACATAACATCCCCTTGCGTTTTTATCGGTGCAAGTTGGACAAATCCGTCATTAAATGTCAAATGACCAAACATACTGTTAAAATGTGACGTATCAATGGTTACAATATTTTTGATGATTGAACCTATGGTTGATGAGAAAAACGCGTTTTCTCTTAAGTTTTCAGCCATAAGGAAGTTTTCAAACTTTCCAAACGGTCCTAACTGACCGTCTTTTATATCAAAATCGACATAACCTTTCAGTGATTTTAATTGTTCTTCAAGTTCTAAGCCTTTCATTTTTATGTCTGCAATGAATCTCATATTCCCTGATAACATATCTTTCATCTGCATAGTGTCAAGAAGTACTTTTTCCATATCAAAGTCACGTCCCTGAACTTTTGCCATAAGTTCATATGTTATAAGGTTTACGGCAGCTTTTCCGTCAACGTAACCGCCTATCGGGTGTGTTTTTAAATTATCAAGATATAAAACATTTTTAGCCAGTGAAATTTTTGAAGTGGTGTTTCTGACTGTTATATCGCCTGTTTTAATCCTGTTTAAATTAATTATCCCGTCAAGAATTTCAAGCGGAATATCTGCATTTTGGGTAGTTGTTGATGTTGCTGTCGATTGCGGTAGAACTTCAGTCAAAGCTTCTGTGATTTGTGTTAATTTATCTAAATTAATTAATCTTGAGTTAATTCTTACGTTTGAAATTTGAGATTTTGAAAGATTTTTCCAGCTTGAGAGTATATCAATGTTAAAATCCGAACCGTTAGCGTTAACATCTTTTATCCCGATTTTTAAGTCTTTACTTGAAAGGTTTATGTCAATATCGCGAACATTTGTATAAAGTTCGGGTATTGTAAGGTCTCTGATGTAGAAATTCCCTTTTATACTTGGCGAAGTTACTTTCCCGAAAGCAAAAAGCCCTCCGCCAAATGTGAACCCCGAATTTTGAAGCTTGTAAATTGATCCTTCCAAATCTTTTGGAATACGTATTTTAAACAGATTGATAAACGGTTTTGTGCTAAGGTTTGAAATAATCGCTCGAACCGAAATTACTTCTCTTGCGTTTAACAAATTTATTGATAATCTGTCATTAAAAGGTGCGTCGTGTTTTCTTAAGTACAAGCCTGATTTTTTGATTTTTATTTCATCCCCTTCTTTTCTGGCTTTTAGTTGAAATAGCGCTTGTTTACCCGCAAAATCGTATATTAAAACAGGTGATATATACGATAACGGTGTAGCCTTTACTTGAAGGGTTAAATCAGTTCTGTCACCTTTTGAATCAAACTTGGCTTTTAGCGGAATTATACCCGCAGAATCAAGATAAGGTGCGATTTGATTACCGATTAGTGTTTTTATGTCAGTATCTGCTACCCCTCCGCTTACGTTAATTCTTGTATGAGGATTGTAAAGATAGTCTTTAATTTCTCCGTTAAATACAATTGATGATTTTTCATTAAATAAAATCTCAGAATCTTTGAAATTTATATCTTTTCTATTAATATCTGCAATTACGGTTTCATCTGTAATTGTACTGTTTAATTTAGGAAGATTAAGTTTAAAGTCATAGTTTTTAAATCTTCCGCGAATTACGCCTTTATAGTTTGCAAATCCTAAGTGGGCGGCTTTGTTTTCTAATGTAAAATTACCTGCTTTATCTGATAATATAAAATCTTCAAACTTTAATTTTAATAACGTTGCTGTTTCTTTGATTTCGCCTGTTATTTTGGTGTCTATAGTCAGATTTCCTGATTTTAAATCGTAAGCGTTTTTTATTTCTTTAGGCATAAATGCCAGATATAAGCCTTTTAGCGGGATTTTGTCAGCAGAAATATTAATATTTGTTGTGTTTGTATTTGGATCAATTTTTCCTGAAACACCCAGAATCTTGTTATTTATTAACATATGTGTGTCGCGGACATTAAAAGCATTATCATCAAAAAACAGGTTAGCGTTAATGTCGTTGAAAACCAAGCCTATATTTTGGTGGCTAATGTTGCCGTTTCTAATGACAAATTTACCGTTTGAGCGTATATCTTTAAAGTTCGTTTTTAATTTGAAATTAGATAAGAAATATCCGTCAGCACTCATATTTGCAATATCATTTTTTACATTAACGCTGTCAAGATAAGCTCTTGTTATATTTAACAAGTTGCTAAATTGAACGGCGGGTGAATTTACGCTGATATCAACAGAAGGATGTTTTCCGTAATTTATTCTGCCAAGAATGTGTAAGTATTCATCATTTGTTACATATAAATTTGTATCAACATTTGCACGGTATCCTTTTGCTTTTAATCTAAAATAAGATTCAGGTAACTCTGTTCCCGATAGTTTAAGTGTTGTATTATTGATATTTAAAAAGCCTTTTGCCCAAATCTTATTGTCAGCTTTACCCTGTCTGATTTTTAATTTTGCATTTATGTCGGATTTTAAATCATAATCTTGATAAACTTCTACAGGGTTGATAAACGGAAGGGAGAAAACGGCTTCGTTATCAATATCTTCTTCTTTTTGTACAAATTGTGGTAAAAACGTATTTATATCAATGTTTGCCGTGATATTTGTGTTGTTATCGCTAAGAAGTTGAGCGTCAGTTTTAATTTTTGCAAATTTCCCGTTGAAATATCCTAAGTTTAACTGTTCGCCTTTTAAAGTCAGGGAATGTCCTGCTTTTGTGTCGTTAATTTGAGCTTTATAATTGTTAAGTTTAACTGCCGGCACTATGATTTTTATTTTTGACGGGTCAATTAATGCTTTTTCTTCTTTTTCTGTTAGTGTAGGTTTATGAGTTAGTTGTTCTTTACGTTTTTTGTTAACTAAATCTTCATAAACCCTGCTGATTTTTAGTTTTTCACCATCAGGGATTTCAAGGTTTAATTCAGGTGATTTTACATCAACACCGCTAATTCTTACTGTTAAACCTAAAAGTGAAGGTAAGAAAATTTTACCTCGTAAAGAGTCAGCCTTAAATAAATTAGAACCATCAGGAAGGTTCATTGTTATATTATCAGCTTTCACCCCTGTTTCTAAAAACGGAGTTGTAATCAGTCGGGCGTCGTCAAAATCAAGAGTGAGGTTTATATTGTCTTTAACAAGTTTTTGCAATCCCGGTTTATATTTGTTCAAATCGGTTATTCTTGGCAGAACAATAAGAAAAGCAAGATATATTAATAAACCCGTACAAAGTAATACATAACCCGTAACCTTCAAAAACTGCTTCATAAAACCCTCCGTTAACCTTTATCTCAGTATAAGGTAAACACATTCTAAACCCCAGTTTTTTAGTCAGATGTTTACATAAATCAACAACTATTTTGCAATATAACTAAACTCTTGGAACACAATACCGAGTGCATCCATTTCAGTATTTGTAATTCTTGAAAAAGTAAATAAAGTGTTTCTTTCAGGGTCAATTATACAAAAATTTTTACAGTAACTTCTTAAATCTTTATATGCAGTTTTGTACAGTTGAGAATTTTTCTTATCAGAGCTTATTTTGATAAGGTTAAACTCATCTTGGTGTTTTTTTATTTCTGTTGATAATTTATTAAAAAACGGAGTTAGCAGAGAATTTCTATTTAAAGGTGCGAAAACAATTACCGTATGTTTTTTCCCTGAGTTATATATCGGATAAAAATCTTTGTGATATTTAAATAATTCTTTTACGTAATTCGGAATTTTGTAAAATCTGTATTTTACGTAATTTCGTTTCATATAATCAGATAAAACTTGAGGTAAGAATCTTGAATCTATTGTTGTAAAATACTCAAAACGTTCACCGCTAATTGTTTTTTGCATAAAATGAGATTCCGATAATGCAAAAATAAACATTACCGTAAATATAACCCAAAACACAAGTATCTTACTGATGCTATTCTTACTCATTTATACATTATATCATAAAACCGACAAAATTTTAAGATTTACCAATTTCTTAAATACTTAGCAGAGCATGCGGGACCGCCATATTTTGCATTTTCGTTGCAAGCATAATCGGCATTTGAGTAAAATTGGTTTTCTCCGCCCGGTACAACTTTTTTTAAATCATTCATATTCAGAACGAATATATCTTTGCCGATTACATTTGGCGCTTTAGTTCCATTTACGTCTACAGAAATTCTGCCGTATAAATAAGTATTTGTATCCATTGCAAAAACATAGTCAGGAGTTTGAAAGCATACTGTAGGATAATACCCTAAAACCCAATATCCGGCACTTGTACCATTTAAATACCGATATTCTGACGTATATGTAGTATATTTATCTACAAGAATTCCTTGACAATTCCAACCGCTACGTCCTTTGCAGGTCCCGTTACAATCGGCATTTAAGTGCTTAAAATATTTTCTGAAAAGTCTGATTGCTGCTTCATTTTTATTGTTGTCAGTATTTTCTGTAGCTAATACTTGTTCAAAAGTCGAAACTTCGTAATCTTCAGACATTTTTAATGCAATCTGGCTAAATTGTGAATATGCTTTTCTCCATTTTACAATATTAACAGTGTGTTGGTATTTATTTAGTAATCTCGGAATTGTTAATGCTGCAACAACACCGATTATCACGAGTGTTATTAAAGTCTCAGCTAACGTAAATCCGTTGATTTTATTTCCTGTAGGCATAGCGTAAGTTTTCATAAATAAATCCCATTCATTATAATTATTATATATTCATTATAATGAATTAAAATAATCATGTCAAATAGCTACAATGAATATATGAATATAGATTTGGTCAAATTAGGACAGAAAATTAAATTTGAAAGAATAAAACGTCAAATTAGTCAAGAACAATTAGCCGAATTATCAAAATTATCTGTCCATGGACTAAGTAATATTGAAACAGGCAAAACGGATGTTCGTTACACAAATTTGTTGCAAATATCACATGCATTTAATTTAAAGCTTTGCGAACTTCTGGATTTTGATATATAAATTACCCACAGGTAATTAAAGCAATAACCCCTTTTTTTATTAACGGTAGCCACACAGGGTACTATGTCTCTAATGCTCGATAAATCTCGCAAAGAGCCATTGGGGTTTATTTGGGACATTTGAATTGTAATAAATTTACCCGTATCGCCTAATTTATTTAGGTTTTAGCGATATTTTGCGAATTGACTGAAATTATCCAAAATATACTTTTCTTATACTTTTTTATCCGAAAAAATCCGTTTTTTGCCTGTAAAAAACGCTAAAGCTCCAATATAATAAGGGTTTTAGGCAAGGATAAGAAAAGGATAAAAAGTCCAATTTGAAATTGCTAATTTCTAAGTCGGAACTAAGCCGGAAGTGTTTATAATATTTGAATAGCGGTAAAATCAGCACATAAAATACATTACAAAATAACAAAAATACACTCTGAAATCTATCACTTTCAGTCAAATTTTGTATTGCAAATACTTAATTTTTTGTTAATTTTTAGGTAGAACATATAGCTATAATGATATAATTTCACTATTGATAAAGACTTGTGGGGGTATGATGAAACTCAAAAATATAAAAATAGCAGATTATAAATCAATTAATGAAATCGAAATTCCGATTATAAAACGTAATAATAGTTATACAACTATTCTTCTTGGGAAAAATGAAACTGGTAAAAGTAATATATTAGATGCAATGTCCTTTTTGCATCAATATAACGAAGAGCCATCTACAGATTTTTTATCGATTAGAAATCAACAAAACGAAGCGGATATTGTTTCAGTTTTTTATAAAATGGAATCAGAAAATGCAAGTGGATACCGCAAAGACATATCTTCTACAATGAAAATTCCAGAAGATCTTTTAAGCAGAATTACAGTAACAAGTGCAACAAAGGAAATATATTTACAAGATAATGATAAACTTAGTGAAGAATGGGTATTTGAATTTAAACAACTTACACTAAATAACAAATATTTTCTCGAGAAAACTACAGAAATTTCTGGAAAAGTTGTTAACGGAGTTTCGCAACCTTCACAAAAGAAAACAACTATTGAAATAATAAACTCAACAGAATTAAAAAGTTTAACAGAAGAGCAGCAATCAGAATATAAGCAATTAACCCAAGAAAAATTGGAAGAATATATAATACCTACACTTGAAAAGTACTATAATAAATATGAAATACCTGTATCAATATGGAAATCTAACCCAAATTATTTAATACAAGATGGTATTTCCTTGAAGGATTTTGCAGAAAAACCGAGCAAATATCCTCCGCTAAGGAATATTTTTGCACTAGCTGGATATAAGACCCAAGAAGAAATAATTGCAAAAGTAAATGAAATTGAAAAGAAATCCAATTATAGAAGGCGTCTACAACACCAATTATCAAAAGAAACAACAGATTATTTAAATAAAAAATGGGCTGAACATAAGATACTAATTGATGTCGAAATTACTGATGAATTAAATATACATGTAAAAGTTCAAGATAAAGATGATTTGAGCGCTTTTCATAATATGAGTGAAAGGAGTCAAGGGTTTAAGCATTTTGTATCATTATTATTAAGCTTATCTGTAAGTAATAAGACTGGAACTTTAAAAAATAATCTTATATTAATTGATGAACCTGAAGTACATTTACATCCTTCGGGAGTAAGATATATGCTAAAAGAATTACTTGAAATTGGTAAAAATAATTATGTTTTTATAGCAACTCACTCTAATTTTATGATTGATAAGGATGCCAAAGAACGCCATTACCTTGTTTTAAAGAAAGCAGGAATAACAAACATAAACCAAATTACATCTGAAGAAAATCTAAATGACGATGAAGTTTTACAGGCAGCATTTGGGTTAAATATAGTAAGAGATTTTTTATCTAATGATAAAATTCTTGTAGAAGGTGCCAGTGACAAAATTTTGTTGCAAAAGGCATTAAATTGTATACTCAAAGACAATTGTATTAAAATTACAAATGGAAAAGGTGATAATCTCCCTGCTGTTGCCTCGTTAGCAGGATATTATGAAATATTTCCTTTAGTAATAGTTGATGATGATGAGCAGGGGCAAAAAATAAAAAAAGATATTATTAAGATTGGCTCAGGATATACTGATGAAAATGTTTTCACGATAAGAGATTTATGTGGTTCTATTAAATCAGGTGCTACAATTGAAGATACCCTGCCAATAGATTATGTCACAAGCAAAACAAATGAAATATTGCACGAAGAAAATATTGAAGAAATTGAATTAGATGGGAATAGACCTTATTGTGAACAAATAAAATTACATTTACAACAAAAACTTGAAGCAACCGAACTAACAAGAAAAGAGAAAAAAGAAAAAGTTGAAGAACTTTTATTAAAAATAAAAAAGACTATTTCAGATGAGTACAAATGCACAAGACAACTAAATCAAAATACACCTTTATTATATAGTTTGGCTCAAAAAATCATTGAAATTTTATAGATTAATTTTCGTATACCAAGCACCACGGGTTTTGCCATGTTTTGTAAGGTAATTATTTTCAACCAAGCTTGATAAATGCTTTTTGATTGTATTTATG
Source organism: uncultured Candidatus Melainabacteria bacterium (assembly GCA_945910425.1). GTDB lineage: Bacteria > Cyanobacteriota > Vampirovibrionia > Gastranaerophilales > Gastranaerophilaceae > Zag111. The sequence continues at coordinate 17,937 of CAMDYM010000035.1, forward strand.
TTCGTTCCCGTCAATTCAGATAATTCAGATATTGTTGCTCTGTCTTTTGTTTCAAAAACCTCCATGATTTTTGCTGATATCTCCGGTAAATCTAAATTTGTCTGAAAAGAAGCATTTGCGTGTTCAATTTTATATTCAAGTCTGATTTTCTGCTTTTGCAAAGTTTTTAGAAAAAACATTAGCCAAGGTTCATAATCGGGATCTTTATTTAAAGTAGTTTGGGTTTGCCTTAAAGCTCTATAGTAGCCTTCTTTATTATCCTCAATTATTGATTCTGTTGAGCTATAAGGGACATAAGCATAACCTGATTTTAATAACAAAAGGTTTGTTAATGCCCTTGATAATCTACCATTTCCATCTTGGAACGGGTGAATTGCAAGAAAATTAACAACAAAAATTCCAATAACAATTAACGGATGATAATATCTATCTGACAAATTCTTGTTAGTCCAATCTACAAGTTCCTGCATTTTTAAAGGTGTTTCAAACGGAGTCGCTGTTTCAAAAACAACACCAAGTTCTTTACCTTCACTATCATAAGCGGCAACGGCATTAGAAACCTTTTTATATTCCCCCTTATGCTTTCCATCTTTTGAAGAATATTCAAGCAAAATCTTATGCAACTGTTTGATATAATTTTCTGAAAGCGGAATAACTTCCCAATCTTCAAAAATTGTATCAGCAAGTTTTGCGTATCCGGCAACTTCTTCTTCATCACGATTTGCAAAAGATTGTTTTTTTATTCGGGATAACAATTCTTCAACTTGCTTATCAGAAAGCTTATTCCCTTCAATACGGTTTGAAGACCCTACGCTTTCGATCGTTGCAACCTTCTTTAATGCTCGCAATTTTTCAGGAGCCATCTTACCTAATAATTTCCATGATCCTTTGAACTCATCAATCTCAGAGATTATTGAAAGCATTTGATTGTTAATTTTAATATCAATATTTTCTAACATATTTATATCCAATTAGACCTAATATGACCTGATAATATATTATTTTTATCTAATTGTCAAGATTGCTAAACCTTAAATCGTCAA
>CAMDYM010000036.1 GCA_945910425.1 uncultured Candidatus Melainabacteria bacterium
GCGGATTTTGCGTTGGGCACCGTGCATCGGTGGCATTTAATGCAAGGCGAGCAAGAAATATATAAATTTATAGTCCAAAGAGGTTCGGAAATTTCCGAACCTCTTTATTTTCTTGTTATTCCTTAATACCCATATTCAAGAGCTGTTTTTACAACCTTATCCAAAGCCTTTGCATCAGCTTCCGTAAACGGTTTATTGTTACCTCTTTTGGTTAAAATATCACGAACTTTGTTATATTCATCAAAACAGCCTTCTTCTCTAAAGAATGTTTCAAGCTGGATTGCAGCAAAACGAATTAAATCATGTCTTGCACTATATTTGCTTTTTGACAAAAGCTCGGTAAAGAAACTTTTATCAAACCAACCTTTGTTATCTTCGTAACCTTTTAAAAACGACATTACTGTTTTTGGACGAACACTTTCTATTAAATTCATTGTATTAAATTTTTCGGTAGTTTCGCAATCATCCAATACATCTGCTAACATCTTTCCTTTTTCGTAAGCTTGCTTTTTATTTGTAGTATAAAAAGTACCGGAACTGTAACTTGTTCTGTTTGACGGACTCTTAGATGAAGCTGCTTGAGTTCCCGTAGCTGAAGTAAGTGCTGCAATGTTCATTCCCATAAATATAATCTCCTTAAATATTCCCCGTATGTTTATATAAAAACTTTTGATTTAAAATAATTGCTAAATTTTATATCTGATAAAGATAAAAAATATATAAACTGCATATATATAACAATTTTAGCTATTTACAAATCTTAACATATTAGAGAATAAAAAACTTGGGTTATACCCAAGTTTTTTATAATTATTAGCTGAACCATCCTTTTATCGTATTAAATGCATTTGTACAGAAATTTGATATTCCCGACCAATTCTTACCCACCATATTCGTAAGTTGACCTATTACGTTACCCGCAGTGTAAGAAGTAGGTGTTGTATTAGTATAACTGAATGATTGTACTGCCGGTGGAGCACAAAAAACAGAACCCGACCTCATCATTGCTGCATTCATTGCATTTCTTTGGTATCGAGCATTTAGTCCAGCACGAGCATAATGCACTGAGGGTTGATACATATTTTGACTGTAATTGATTCTATCGACCACTATAAATCATCCTTATTATATATCTTATATATATAAAGTACATAATATTGGAAAAAGTGCGCTTTTTTGATTTTTATATATACAAAACTTTACAATTCAAATGTTTTATTTAAATTGTCGATTATATTTTGAGATGCGTTTGTTATAAGTTTCAAATGCTCAAGTATTTTTAAGCGTTTATGTTTCAGTTGGTCTTCCCCTTTTAAAATTACTTCATCAAATATTGCGTAAAGTTCTTTAAGATGGGAGGCTTTATAGTAATATTTTGTAACTTTTTTAGCAAGAAAATTATACGATTTTGCAGATTTTGATTTTAACAAAATGACCGGGTTTTTAGTTGGCATATATTCGGCTAGGAATGATCCGCAGTCAGTTATTAAGACTTTTGACTGTTTAAACAGCTCAAAATAATCGGGACCTTCATACTTTTGTCCTATTAAATTCCATTGGTTGTAGTAATTTTCAACTTCCTTATCGCTCATTAAACCTGATTCAATAAGTTTTCCTTTTAGTGCAGGGTGAGGTTTAAAAACCCAATTTAATTCCGGGTGTTGTTTTGCAAAATCAAGAATAAATTTATTATTCCATTCGAAAGTTGCATAGTTTAGCGGGGTATCTCCGCCCACTGACCAATGCGGGGCATAGATTATGTATTTCTTATCATATTCTGTTGGCTTTAAGTAAGTATCAAGTTCGGGGTATCCGACAGCTTCAAGATTTTTACCCCGATTTTTCATTACTTTTTGATATTCATTTTTTAATTCTTTATTTATTACATAATATTTCCAGAGCAAATTATGGAAATTTGAACCTGCTTCAAGTTTTAGCGGTGAATTTGAAATAAAATAAGGAACATAACAGGTAAGTGCAAATTTAGAGGTTTCTAAAATGTTATGAATTTTAGGAACTTTCCATTGTCTGCTGTAAAAAATGATATCAGGGTTAAATTTATCAAGCGGAATGTATTCATTCTTTTCAAAGTCATAAGCTGAATAGACTTCCATATTTTGGGATTTGTAGTAATTATACAGCGATAAAATATCTTCTTTGGTTTGATATTCAAAATGTCCGTATTTAACATCATTTTTGCCAACAAGAATAAACGGTTCATAATGTTCATTTTTAAGCATCAAGTCATATAAATTTTGACATTTCCATTTGGAATCGTTAACATAAAACGCAACTCTGATTTTCTTATCTTTTGCCGAAAGTTTTATTCTTTCTATCGTATGTTTATATCTTAAATTTACAGTTTTAAAATGATTTCTGGAGGTTTTGATTTTTATACCAAAAATCGTTACAGTCAGATATTTCTCGTCAGAAGATGTTTCAAAAATCTTGAACTTTTTACCTTCTAAAACTTCTTTAAATTTGTCATATTTGATATAATCTTTTATCAATTCTATGTTAAAACTCTCATTGATTTTTAAAAATTTGTCGCGCATTTTCTTATAAAAAGGTTTTTTCAATGATTTGTCAACTTTTGAATAGCGTTTATACCAGTAGAGGATACTATTAATATAATAAATATAAAAAGCTTTCAAGAAACATTCTTTATCCTCTGCGTTTGTAATAATTTGAAAAGCTTTTTCTCTTGCCGAGAATAAATCTTCAAAGCGGTTTATGCATGTAAAACTACAGGAATTTTTATGCATTCTTCTGTTATATAAAGCTTCTGTGATGACAGAAAATGTATCGGAACAAACCATTGCTTTTATCAAAAACGGTAAGTCTTCTCCAATTCTTTCATCTTGTGAATATCTGATGTTATTGTTGTTTAAAAAAGCTCTTTTGTAAATAAGAAAACATGTTTCTCCGCCTTGTATAAAAGGAACATCAAGCTTGCGAAATCTTATTGCAGGATTTTCAAATTCTTCTTCAAATGGTAAAATATTTCTTAGAGATGTTTCTGATTTGTTTAAATCTTCATAATAATTATTGCAGGCAAAATAAACCATATCGTTTTGATTTTGGGTAATCTGTTTATATGCTTTTTCGCAAGCGTTAGGTTCAAGCCAGTCATCGCCGTCAACCATCATTATAAATTCCCCGCGCGCAATATCTAAGGCTTTGTTTCTTGTTACTCCTTGTCCTGAATTTTTATTAAATTCAATAATTTTTATCCTTGAATCTTGCTTTTCATAAGATTTTAAAACAGCTAAAGAATTATCCGTTGAGCAATCATCTAAACAAAGAATTTCAATATCAGACAGGGTTTGAGATAATAAACTGTCCAAACACTTTGGCAAAAACTTTTCTTTATTATAAACCGCTACAATTATAGATATTTTCATTTCGTTCTCCTGAATTTAAATTTTATTCCAAGAAAAGTTACAATTTTATGTTTTTTATCCGAAGAATTAGTAATAGAAAATATTTTAGCGGTAAGTTTTGCCCAAAAACCTTTAGTAAGATTTTTTAGCGGATGATAATTCGGTAGATTTTTTAATAAATTTTTATCATAACGCTGTTCAATATAATCAAGAGTTTTGTTAATATCACTAATAAGATTTTTCCCGTTTTTATTATAAAAATACAAAGCGCCACCCAAAAATCTGTCAACAACTTTTAATTGAACATCTGTTGTCTGATTGGAAAAGTTTTTTGTTGATATAAAATATTTTAAAGCTTCAAAGTTAGACCTTACAGCGTTAAAATTTCTTGTTGTAACAGAACCCTCTCTATCAGTACGGTAAACATACAAAATCTCGTCAAACAGGAAATATTTAGGGTTTGCAAACTTTGTCATAAAGCAAAAAATAACATCTTCCGCAGTTTTTAAACCCTCAACAAATTTTATATTATTTTTACGTAAGAACGATAATCTGTATATTTTGTCCCAGATTGAAGACTGGAAAGTATAATAATCAATCTCAGTTTCATCGTTTATCATTTGTTTAAGTTTGACTGTACGGTATGACGGGTTTATTTTAACATCTTCAATCAAATCATAATATCCGAAGATACCAATATCAGCATTATTATAAGAAATTGCATCAAAAGCTTTCTGGCAGGATTCAGATGAAACAAAATAATCATCAGAATCAAGAAACATTACATACTCACCGCTTGCCCTGTCAAGTCCTAAGTTTCTTGCAACAGATACTCCCGCATTTTCTTTATTTATAACAATTATTCGGTTATCTTTTTTAGCATAAGAATTTAGGATATCAAGCGAATTATCCGTAGAACCGTCATTAATACAGATAATTTCAATGTCATCTAAAGTTTGACAAATTAAACTTTCAAGACATTGCGGTAAATATTCTGCCACATTATAAACAGGCACAATTACTGATACCTTGGTCATTACTCTTCCTCTTAATTCCAAAATAATTTATCTCATATAATAATTTTTAAGTCAAGAAATCTTAATTACTGCATTTGTCAATTTCTTCAACAAGTTTTTGTCTGATGTTTTCTTTTGTATAAAAGAATTTATTATACTTTTCTTTATTGTCAGGTTCAAGTTCAAAGTTGTTTTCTACATAGTATTTAATTTTTTCAACAACATCTTCTTCTTTAAAAAATACATTTGGAAGAATAAATTTTTTATAATCAAAAGTATCTATTCCTCTTTTTTCAAGAGGGTTTAAGGTATTATCATTCTTATCCAATATATAGAATAATACAGGTTCTTCCTGAAACATAAAATCAAATGAAACAGAAGAAAAATCCGTAATCAAACAAGAACATTTTTTGATATATTGAGAAATTTTATTTGTATTTACAATTTCTATGTTTTCATTATTAATATCAAAATTAATTCCCTGATTATACCTTAATGCGTGGTGGGGTGCAAAATATAATTTTACGTTATTATCTTTTAAATAGGTTTGTAAATCTTTGTTGTTTAATAGCTTAAGTAGATTTTTTTTATATAATGACTCTTCAAAAGATAACAAGTTATGTCTTCTCCAAGTAAACATAATAAGTATACTTCGTTCTTTTTGTTTTCTCTCACTAAGTAAATCCCATCTTGGAAGACCTGCTTTCAAAAGTTTATCATCTTGCCAGCCATATTTCTTGAAAATGTTATATTCATTCTCAGATGATACTAAAAATTTGTCAAATTTTTCGGGATATAAATATTCTGTTTCAAAAACTCTGTCAGGCATAAGTACTTGCCCATGTTGAATAAAAATATACTGCCAATGGGGGTTATTTTTAAAGAATCTATTTGTTACATGTGAATTTTCGCCAAAAGATGTTATTATGGCTTTACATTGTAATAACACAGGAAATACTTCTTCTAAAAAATCTCCCGGATTAGTTAAGGTAGAGTTTTTTAGACTTATAATGTATTTTAAATCTCCTTGACGCTCAAGTTGTTTATATAACTCGGAGTCTTCCAAAATAACATAATATGCTTTCTTTCCGATAGATTGCATATATTTAAATAAAGAGTATGCGTCTATACATTCAACTGTTGAATCATGCAAACAGTCAAATAATAAATAACAGTTTTTGTGATATCTTTTATGTTCTCTTGTAATTCTATTAATAAAGTCATGTTCTTTTTTTGCCTGTTCTTTTTTATAATATTCAAATTTTATTTTTAAACCGCAAATATTAATAACCTTGTGTCTGTCTTTGTTTGTTACGTAAAATATTTTATTAGCAAAGTTAAATAATTTTTTATATTTGATTTTGTAAAGTTGCTGTTTTAGTTTCTTAAAGTAATACAAATTTTTTACATTATAATTATTAAATTCGTTTATAAATTTGTTCAAATTATTTAGATGTTTTTTTGAAATTTTAGTTTTACAACAAAATATTTTTAATTCATAACATAAAGATTTTGCATATCTGTCTAAAATTCGAGCTTTAATATTATTAGTTGTATTTTTAAAGTAAGGAGAATTTTTTAAAATTTTAATTGATTTAAATATTTCAGAATTTTGAAAACAACCGATATTACTCATTGCTCCATTATTTCTTATTCTATAATTATATAATGGTATATTTAGTATCGAAATTATAGGATTATTTTTTAAACAATATAACCAGAAAAAAACAGTATCTTCTCCTTTTTTTAGTTTTGTATTAAATTTATCTAAATTCTTATTTTTATACAGTTTTCCCCAAACGGAAGTAGCTGTATAAAAGAAAGAATTAGGACATTGTTTAAATGAAAATTTATTTATTAAAATATTATCTAACTCCGCAGATATTTTTTTTGTATTTTGAGTTAACGAAAAATAATTAAATATTAATAAATCAGAACCTTCATTTTTTATTTTTTCATATACAGTTTGACATGTTTGTAATTCCAAGTAATCATCAGAATCAACAAACATTATATATTCACCTTTTGCCTTGTCTAAACCAACATTACGAGCATCTGAAACCCCGCTGTTGCTTTTATCAATAACAATTATTCGACTGTCTTTTTGGGAGTAAGCATTTAATATTTCTAGTGAATTGTCTGTTGAGCCGTCGTTTATGCAAATTATTTCTATTTCTTTTAGCGTCTGGTTAACAAGAGAATCCAAACATTTTGCTAAATACTCTTCAACATTATAAACGGGCACAATTATTGACACCTTCGGCTGATTTTTCATTTTTTCTCCTTAATTACAATAAAAGTTGATACCTGATAACAAGTATTTAGGAGTATTCATGTCATGAAATCACATGAATGTCAATAATTAATTGTTATTAAATCACATTATGAGTAAACTGCTTAGTAAGTAAGATTAATATTAAAGTCGTCTACAAGGTATAAATATGGATGAAATTCAATTAAAAAAATTATTTGGTAAACGGATTCGAGAGCTAAGAATTAAACAAAACCTGACTCAAGAAAAACTGTCTGAGCTTCTTTGGCTGGACCCGCAGCATTTTTGTAAAATGGAAAACGGAAACCATTTTCCTACTGCCAAAAACCTTGTTAATTTAGCAAATGTTTTATCTGTAGATATAAAAGATCTTTTTTCATTTGAACAGTCTTGTAAAAACGATACTCTATTACAAATTTCTCAAAAACTTCGTCATTTAAACCAAAAAGAATTGTCATTCTTTAATGAAATACTTACATCTTATTCAAAAATAAACGAAATTGATTAACGTTGTTCTTTTAAAATTTCAATCTCAGCTTTTAATTTATTTATTTCGCATCTTACAGGGTCAGGGATTCTGTTATGCATAAGGTTTCCGTTAGAATCCACAATTGCGCGGTGAACAACACGCCCCGGAACTCCGACAACAGTAGAACGCTCGGGAACGTCTTCAACCACAACAGAACCCGCGCCTATTCTTACAAAATCTCCGATAGTAATATTACCCAAAATTTTAGCGCCCGCACCGACTATGATATTGTTACCTAATGTCGGGTGGCGTTTTCCTGATTCTTTGCCCGTTCCACCTAAAGTCACCTGCTGATAGATTAAAACATCATCGCCGATAATGGTTGTTTCACCGATTACAACGCCTTCGCCGTGGTCAATGAAAAATCTTCTGCCAATCTTTGCTCCGGGATGAATTTCTATACCTGTAACTATTCTTGTACAGTAAGAAACCATTCGAGCAAGCAGTCTTAGGTGCCATTTATAGAGCCTGTGTGCAAATCTGTATGCTACAAGTGCGTGCAGCCCGGGGTAACAAAGAACTACCTCCAACAAATTTTTTGCCGCAGGGTCATTATCGTAAATGACTTTTATATCTTCTTTTACCTTTGTTATTCCGCGTTTTATAGTACTGAACATTGAACCCTCACCCTGACCCTCTCCCTTAGAGAGGGAAGATTTATTTCACCAATTTTGCAAATTTACGTTTTCCTGCTTGTAATATTACACTATCATCAAACGTTACAGAATAAGACATGTCAGCAATTTTTTCACCGTCAAGCTTGACTCCGCCGCCTTGGATTAAACGTTTTGCTTCCCCTCTGCTTGATGCAAAATTTAATTCGGTTAGTAAGTCAAGAATATTTTTACCTTGTTCAACTTTAACTTCCTGAATATCATCAGGAATACCTTTATTTGAAACCACATTGATAAAATCTGCCTGAGCCATATCGGCACCGTCTTTTCCGTGGTATTCTTCGGTAATTTGATGTGCTAATTGCATTTTTATATTACGAGGGTTAACTGAACCGTCGGCAATTTGTCTGTCGTAAGTTTCAAGCTCATCTTTTGTTGCATCTGTCAATAAACTGTAATAACGCGTAATCATATTATCAGGAATACTCATTAATTTACCGAACATATCTTTCGCGCTGTCGGTAAGTGAGATACAGTGTTCAGGATATGTTTTTGACATTTTTACAACGCCGTCGGTACCTTCTAATAAAGGTAACAATACGACAAGCTGCGGATATTTTTTACCGTAAGCCGATTGAATATCACGTCCCAATAAAGTATTAAATCTTTGGTCTGTTCCGCCTAATTCGATATCAGCATCAATTGCTACGGAATCATAAGCCTGCATTAAAGGATAGAAAAATTCGACAATTGAGATAGGTTTTCCATCAGTATAACGTTTTGCAAAATCATCTCGTGTCATCATTTGAGCAACCGTCACTTGAGCAGATAATTTTAATAATTCAGTGAAACTCATTTTATGAAGCCAATCAGCGTTATTAACAACTTCAGCTTTTGTTACGTCAATAACTTTAGCCATTTGATCAAAATAAGTTTTTGCATTTTCTTCAACCTGTTCTTTAGTCAAAGCCGGTCTTGTTTCGGATTTTCCTGACGGATCGCCTACCATTGCTGTTGCTCCGCCGACAAGTAAAACAATTTTATGACCAAGAGCCTGAAATTCTTTTAATTTTCTCATAACAACCGTATGACCAAGGTGTAAATCAGGTCTTGTAGGGTCCATCCCGAGTTTAATTCTTAACGGAGTATTTGTGTCTGATGCATGTTGTAACTTTGCCGCTAATTCTTCTAACCCGCCCGGTAAAACTTCCGCGTTTCTTGCAATATGTTTTGCCTGATTTATAAATTCTTCTCTTATTTCTGTCATAATCTTTCTCCTATATTTAATCAAAAGTATATCAAAAAAATAACAAATAAAGAAGGTCGGCAGCATATTTTATGCTGCCGACCACTTTTAAGAATTTAAGTGACTAAGATTCTAAGCTTTTTAACTCAATTCTCAATAAGTTGATTTGTTCGTTGTAATAATCAAGCCAGGTTTCACCTGTTCTGTCATTTTTAACTTCATCTTCACAAATTGCGCGAATACGTTTTTTATCAAGTTCTTCAAGTTCACTGCGTATTTCTTCTGCTCTTATTGAGTTTTCTGATTTGAGTTTGTCTTGTTCATAATTCGGATTTAAAACAATTTGACCGTTTATATATGCAAATTTAAAGTTATCAGAACAAAATTCCTCAAAAATCTCATCGCTGACTTCAATATTTAAAACACCTTCATCAAGTTGTTCACATCCTCCTGCGCCATTAATTGCACCGTTTTCGATATAAATATATTTCATAATTTCTCCTTTTTAATTATCTGACTTTTCTGTAACCTTTTATTATTAGCGTATATTTAGATGTTCCGGATGAACCTGATTGATTTATTACTTTAAGTGTTCTTCCTGCGCCTGTAAGCATTATTGATTGCATACCTGCGTGTTTTGAAATCGTTCTGAATGCACAAATTCCCCCCGTTTTATCTGTTTCAATATATATAAAAACCGTTCCTGATGTTTCTACTAATCCGTCAAGAATAAACTCGTAAAGATTTGTACTGTCAGGGAAATAGCTTGCAAGTGAATATGTTTGGGTAACGCCTGGGGTAATACTTTTTTGAGCAACTATTTGCTTTGAGCCGGTATACCAAGCTCCGTCAAGTAAACTTGCATTTGCTTTCGCATCAAACAATTTTTGCCCGTCAGCGTTGATATTTGAAAGACTTAAATTTAATTTAGCGGCATCTACTGCGTCTATTTTTGTATCTAAAGTACTTACTTCATCATCAATTCTTTCTGAAATTTCAGAAGTTGAACTTGTAACTTTAGAATCAACAGTATCTATTTTGTTTAAAACATCGATGAAGTTTGCGTTAACTTCATCAGCTCTGGCTTTTGTTCCGGGAACAAAAGAATATGGTACTCCGTATGTCATAAATTCCTTTCTGACATATTTGCAAGACACAATTTTTCGGAGCAAAACAGATTAACACTTGTTATTATAGCACTTTTAGGGATTTTTGTCAAGAAAAAAGCCGTAATAATACGGCTTTTCATCTTTTTTATTTAAAAAAGGTTTCTTTTTTGTATAAACTAAGCACTTACAATTGTAGATGCTGCTGCACTTACATCATCTGCAACAGTAGCTGCTGCTTTGCTTCCAAATAATTTCATTAGCGGATCAATTGTGTATTTAGCAAGAAATTCACCTGCTTTACCTACATAGTGACCAACTTTTTGCATAAATTTAGCATCTTTTAGCGCACCGCTTTCTAAAACTTTTGTTACACCGAATTTATTTAATCCGATTAAAGCTGCTGCAACTGCTGCAAGAACGCCAACCGTTTTTAAAACTTTTTTACCTGTTCCTGATTTTTTAGCAGGAGCATCAGCAGGAACATCTGTTTTTGGCTTTGAATAAGCGCCTTCGCGTTCTAAAGGATTTACTGCCGGTGCTTCGTTTGCAGTAAAACGTACTGCTGAAATAGGACTTACCATCATGAGAAAACCTCCTTATATATTTCTACCACACTCCATATAAAACACTTGATACATGAATTTTGACTCGTGAAAGTTAAAAATCAAACTTTTGTTACAAATCTTTACAGTATTTTTGGAATATTTTTTTATTGAGTGTTATCTGTATCTATGTGGGAGGATAATATTTATGTCTAATAAACAGGAAACACTTATATATATTGAGAAAGAAGAAGCTGATGAAGCTAATTTCATGTCAAGAACTTTTATAAATAAAGAAGTTAAAAACAGGGCTTATATTAATACGCTTGGCGCAGAACTTGTAATGAAGTTTTTAAGTTCAGAAGGAATTGAGGTTAAAGACCTTCATAGTATGCACTCGATTTCAAAGGTTCTTGAGCATCTTGATATAGCTGATATTATTTTACCGAACATTCATATTGATGTTCGTACTGTTTTTGATAAAAAACAAATTTTTATCCCGAAAAGTCATTTTGAACTTGGTATTACTCCAAATATTTATGTTGTATTGGTTCTTGATCAAGATTTCAGATATTGTGAATTAGCAGGATTTTTCACGCCTGATATGATTAATAAAAAAGATGAAAATTCACAATATTATTTTATTTCTCCTGATAAGCTTTATTCTCCTGAAACTTTGGTAAAATATGTAAAAGATTTTGCAGGTGATTTTTCAAAAAACCTTTCACAAGATGAAATTTTCAGAGGCAGAGAATTATTTGTAATGCTTTCTGACCATAATATTACGGAAAATCAAACGAAAGAACTTTTAAATTTGCTTATTGCAAGCAGCGTACTAAGAGAAAGTGTAATAGAATATGATAATTTTGAAACTCTTGCACATAATACGGTTTTAGAAACGGATTTAACGGCATTAACTCCTGTATTTGAACTTCCAAAAGAAGAGGTAAAAGAAGAAGAATTACTTGAAACTTCGCAAGATGAATTTGAAACAGTAACCGATTTTGACTTTGACGCGGATTCTGATACAGATTCAGACGTGGATGTTGATGCTGATACGGATACGGATTCAGATGCGGATTCTGACTCTGATACGGAAGAAGTAAATTCAACGGAAGACGTTTTAACTTTAGATGATATAAATACACTTGATTCTACTGAAGAAACTTTGGCTTTGGATGATTCTTTCCTCGATGATTTGACTCAAGCTGTTGAAGAAAACGAAACTCTTAAAGAAGAATTAAAACCTGTCGAAGAGGAAGAAGAAAAGCATGTTTTTGAGCTTGATTCTGCTGACTCAGAAACTCTTTCTCAAGAAAATGAACCTGATAATTTTGATATGAATATTGATGGATTACCTGTTGAACCGATAGGATTAAGTGAAGATTTAACATTAGATTTAGACTCTACTCATCCTGTGGAACCGATAGAAGAAGTCAAAGGTTTGGATATCGCAGAAGCGGCTAAAGATGCTGTTGAAACAATAGGCGAAACCGTGGGAACAATTGCGGCAGGTGCTACAGCAGCCGCCGCAGGCGCTGAAATTGCGGCAGGCGTCGGTGCAGCAGAAGAAGTTATAAAACTTGCAGGTGTTTCGGGTGAGGTGCTTGAAAATCTGCTTGATAAAAACGCTGAAAGTCAGCAGGAAAACCTTAATAAAATTGATTATACCAATATAAATGTGAATGCTGAAGAGATTCCTGAAGAGATTTCTGCAATAATTGCTCCGCAAACAGATACTTCAACTTCTGAAGAATACGATGTACCGATGGATTTATCCGAGCTTAAGACAATTGATACTCCTTCTAATACGGATGAAAAGTTTGAGCATGAAACAATAGACTTCCATGAAATGGAAACTACGGTTGAAGCTGAAAAATTTGTTGAACATACAGATGATGTTGTTAATTTTGATAATATAAACTTTGATTCACCGACAAAACCTGCTGATAATCTTTCTGAACTCATTACTCATGAGGAAGAAGAAGGAATGGATTTGCCTGATGTATCAACGTTTAACTTGGAAGATATCGAAAGCAATGATGATTTAATGTCGGAACAATCTGCTTTAGATGAAGAACATCTTGAAGATATGCCGCAAAATGATAATCAAATCTTAGATGACTTGTCTTTAGATGATTTAGTGGAGGAAAAAGAAGAATCACCTTCAATTGAAGATTTTGAAGACGTAAGTATTGATGATTTCTCAGAATTGGATGATATTCCATCAGAAGAACATGTCGAAGTTGAAGTTGAACCTCAAGAAGAATTTCAGGAAGAACCGGTATTTGAGGATGAAATCAGCGAAATTCAAGATGATGAAGTTTCAGAACCTGATTTGGATGAAGAATTTGCAACGGATTTAAATACCGAAATTAATGCAGATGAAACTCTTCACGATTCAGAACCGATAAAAGATTTGGAAAATGAGGTTATTGTTGATAATCCTGATGAACAGCCAAGAGCTGTTATTGAAAATTCTACTGTTATAAGTGATAAAACTTTTGCTGTCGGTGAGATTCCTATAGATATTAACATGGTTAACGAACCTCAGTTTAGCAATAATGAACCGCTGGGAAGTATTTATAACCAAGACTCCGAAATTGATTCAAGTATGCTTCAAATGCCGGGCAGAACAGGTAAAAATCAGGGACGCGGAAAAGCAGGACTTGGTATTTTAGGCGGATTGGTTACATTAATAATTGTTTGTGCTATCGGTTTTGGAGTTGCAAAAATGTTTAAAGCTCCGACAGAGGAAACTCCTGAACCTACAACTGATGATGCTTTACCGACAGATACTGTTGATACTCAAACAACATCACCTGATAATTTAAATGTTAATTCCGATAATGTTGTTAAAATGGATAATAATACAGATGCTTTGGCAAGTACCAATACAACAACATCTGTTGTAAAACCGACACCGGCTGTTCCGTCAGCACAAAAAGCTGCACCTGTAAATGCGCCTGCTGCGAAAAAACAAATGGCTGCGACATCATTTTTAGAGGTAAGAAAATTAACCTGGGAAATCCCTGATTATATTGCATACAATCCGCAATTTAAACAGTATTTCCAAGCAGCGGGTAAAAGCTTAAAATTATCATTAACTACGGATTTACTTCTTGCAAAAGATTTTTCATATACAAATGAAATTAAAGTAACGACAACATTTAACAAAGACGGCTCGTTTAAAGAAGCAAGAATCCTAAAATCAAGCGGTTCAAGCCAAATCGACAGAATTGTGTTACAAACTGTTAACCAAACTCTAAAAGTTCTCAAAGCCCCTGCCGGCGTGGGAAATGACGAAAGTACTACGGCTATACTTAAAATTTATTTTTAGATATGCTATAATAAAGTTAAAGTAGAGGAAGCCGTTGTGGATTTAACACAAGAGAAGATTGACTTAATCAGCAAGATAATAAAAAATGATCGTAAATATCCGAATAACGAAGATTTGTACGATGATTTTTTCAACGAAACTTGTAAACGTTCCGTTGCTATTCTTGATTCAATTGAATCTGAAACAACCCTTGAACCTTATTTAAGAAGAGTGGTTACAACCGCTATTATCAACGTATTGAAAGATTCAGGCAGATTAAGAAGAACCAAATCAGGTTATATGTCAACAAAGGAAGTTGTCATGCCGACAACTGAGGATAATGTCGATTATTCATCTGTTGTTATCGATTACGCAAGCATTAAGATTCCTGAAACTCCTGAAGAAGTTGTTATCCAAAAAGAAATTTTACAATTTGTCGCAAAAACAATTAGACAGATAGACAATAACGAGCCTGATAAGGACTATTTACATATTTATACTTTGCGCTATGATAAAGGCATGACTCAGAAAGAAATTTCTGAAGAGTTAGGTATTTCCCAGGGTGAAATCTCTAAAAGATTATACACTCTTATGGATAAAGTAAAAAATACTATTGAATAAGTCTAAACTATGAAATGTCCCGTATGTAAAAAAAATATTTCTGATAATGCTCTTAAATGTCCGCATTGTAAAACCCGCACAGGGTTATTGTGTCCTCAATGTAATACAATAAATCCTATCGGGAATTTAACCTGTCAGAATTGCGGTCAGGAACTTTTAAAAGTCTGCAAGCATTGTCACAGTGTTAATTTACCACTTGCAACAAAATGCAGAAAATGCGGAGCTTCTTTTGGCAGTCCTGTTGAACGAAAATTTGTACAGCAGTCTGATGATAATAAAAAGCTGAAATTTCAGCCAAAACTTTTAACCGCAAGTCAGGCTCTTGAAATATTAAAAGAAAGTTTATCCTCAAAAACTCAAAAAATTTTTTCTATAAGCGGCGAAAAAGGTATCGGTAAAACAACATTATTAAAAGAACTCATAACGAAAAACAATTTTACCTGGTGCATGGGTAAATGTACTCCGCTTACCCAATTAACCCCCGGGGGAGTTGTTCAGGATATGTTATTAAATCTTTTTAATCTTCCAAAATATTATATAAGCAGTGAAGATTTGAAAAAAGATGCCGTAAAATTTTTCTCAAATGAGTTTAAATTCCTGGCAACAGACGAAATTTCAGAATTTTTGAACTTTTTATATAACTCAAAAGACGGTAATTACGAAGACATAATTATTAATAAAAAAAGAATATTTGAAATTTTATATAAAATCTTCGGTGCATTTGTCGATAATTCAAATTTTGTTTTTGTAGTTGATAATTTTGATTATATTGACGGGTTTTCGGTTGAATTTTTTACAAACTTTATGATACAGGATTCTGTTTGGAAAAACCTTAAATTTATAGCTTTATATGAAGAACACCGTCCGATAATAAACTATTTCGGATTTGAAGGAAAAGATGTTAAATCATACGTTGATATTAATCTTGCTCCGATTTCAGTTGATGATTATAAAGTGATTGTAAGTACCAAAACTCATCTGTCAGAACATGAGAAAGAATTGATTTTTACAAGAAGCAACGGAAATCCTGCGTATATTGAGCAGGCAATAAGTTATTGTCTTGATTGCCAGATGTCTGATAAAGCGTTTATTCTTCCGCCTAAGTTTTCGGATTTGATAAAAGAAAGACTCTCAACTCTACATAAAAATAATAACCTGGCATATAAAGTTCTGTCTATTGCAGCATTGTTAGGTGATAAAATTTATCCTCCGCTGGTTAAAGAAATTTTCTCGGAACAAAATAATGAGTTTTCCGATATTATTTCATACCTTGTAAAAGCCGAATTTATAAAACCGTATAACGATTCTTATTATGAATTTAATAACCTGTTACTTTGGGAAACTGTATTAGATAATATTAAACGCAACAGCGAATTTGAAGATATAAATATCAAAACGGGGAAAATTCTGACAGCGTTTACCGTAAACACAAATGCGATAATGGCATCTATTGCGCATAATCTGCGTGAAAATCGTATGGCTTTTGATATTTGGACAAAAATTACCAGATTAAGTGCATATATCGGTGATATTAATCTTTATGTAATTGCGCAAAAACAATGTCTTGCTCTTCTTAATGAGTTTAATGAAAATGAAACCCTGAATATTCGCTATAATATTAGTGAGCGTTTGGGAAAACTTTTAACAGAATACGACCCTGAAGAAGCTTTGGAGTTTTTACCTGATGCGATTTCTAATGCTAAAAACAATAACAAAGAAGATAAAGAAATAGAACTTTTGGGGTATTTGGCGTTATGTTGTAAGAAAACAGGCAATTATTACGGCGATATCGAATGTGTTGACAATGCATTGAAAAAGCTTCCGCCGTCAGGTTATGAACTTGAAGCTGCATTGATTAAGTCAACAAAACTCGCTTCACTTATCTCAACAGGAAATTGCGGAGAAGTCGTTAACCTTATTGATAACGATATTTTACCGATACTTGAAACACATCTTTCAAATCCGCGGCTTGATAAAACAATCCCGTTAGGATTAATTCATAATACGCGTTCAGATGTTTATTATTACCTTGCAAAAGCATTGTCTATTCAAGGAAATGACCGCTCATTCGAAGTTTTGACAAAACTTTTTGACTTGATAGAAAAAAGAAAAATTACCGATGAAGAATTAATCTGTAAGATCAGGTTGGTATTGGCTTATGCAAATACTGTAAAGGGAAACTTTATAACTTCATTTGAGGTGCTTCAAAGTATTGTCGGACAATACGGATTAGAGTTTGCTAATCTTAATACGATAAACGCTGACAGATGTGAGATTATGGGAACATATTCACTAATTGATATTATTAACAGATTTTTTATAAAAGATTATGAAGATTTGCAGGAAAGTTTGTTTGCTACTGTAGAGTTTGCTAATGATACGGGAGATAATTTTACAAAACATTTTGTAAAAACTTTGCTTGGTAAAATGTTTTATGACAGACAGCAGGCAAAACATGCTTTAGAGATATATAATGATGAATTAAACTACTTTGCGAAAGAAAAAATTGCTACAGGTGCACTTTTAGGCTGGTATTTAACTTCAGAAGCAACGCTTGCAACAGAAAAACCAAAAAGTGCTATTGATATTGCAGCTAAAGCCCTTGAAATTGCTCAAAATCCTAAGATTAATAACAGTTTCTTTATAATTTTACTTAAACTTGCACTATCAAAAGCGTATATGGCAATAGCCGATTATGAAAGCGCTAAAATACATTTAGAATCAGGTATTCTGCTTGCAAAAAAATACAATTTGAATGATTTGTTATCAAGACTTTATCTGCTTTACGGTAAGTATTATCAAGACCTTGGCACAATTCAATCACAGAACCAAAAAGAATATTTAAAAGGTTCTTCTGCAATGTATGACAGAGCAAATGAACTTGTTACAAAAAATACCAAAAATCCGTATGTAAAACATTTGTTAGAAGAGCAAAAAAATCTTCTAAATTCATATTGCAGCCTCAACGGCTTTGGAATTTAATATTATTTAAACTGCGATATCACTTTTTTAAAATAATCTGACTTAGCTCTATGAGCACAAGCTGCACCGTTTAAAGCTCCGGAGCCTTTAGGGTTATAGTATTTGTCCAAATTATTATATTTAGTTTGAATATCGCCCATCGTTCGTAACTCTCCGTCTATAAATTGGAAAGTAAATAAATCATATCCCCAACGGTTAGGAGGATTTAAAAACATATTAAGACATTAAAATCCGTTATCTAATATCTGTAAAACTTTATAATCAAGAATAACAGGAGATAATTTATGTCGTTAAAAGAACTTTTTGGGGCAAGAGTAAAACTTATTAGAAATTATAAAAAATGACGCAGGAGGAACTTTCAGAGCGGGTTGATATTGATATAAGGCAACTTGCAAGAATAGAAGCCGGTGTCAGTTTTGCAACATCAGAAACGATAGAAAAACTATGTATGGCGTTAAATGTCACATATAAAGATTTGTTTGATTTTAAAACTCAGGAAGCTAATATGACAGATGATAACATATCTTGCGCTATCAGCGTTAGAAAAGAGGAGTTCATTAGAAAAGTTAAAATCAATAATTTTTGGAATGACATTAAAATAATTATTGACAATGAAGATTTACTAAGTAAAATAATAAATGTGACCGATATAATGGGACGTCGCCAAGTGGTAAGGCAGCTGGTTTTGGTCCAGCCATCTCGGAGGT
>CAMDYM010000037.1 GCA_945910425.1 uncultured Candidatus Melainabacteria bacterium
TACTATGTCGGTAATAAGATAAAGAAACGAGTGTAGACAGTACAATATTGGACTTATGTTATGGCATTAAATTTTCAAGAACTGGTTTTAAATTTACAAAAATTTTGGGCTGATTACGGTTGCATAATTCAACAGCCTTATGATATTGAAAAAGGGGCTTCAACAATGAACCCTGCTACTTTTTTAAGATCTTTAGGGCCTGAACCGTGGAATACAGCTATGATTGAACCTTGCAGAAGACCTACTGACGCAAGATACGGTGAAAACCCTAACCGTTTGGGTCATTATTTTCAGTTCCAGGTTATCTTAAAACCTTCTCCTGATAACGCTCAAGAACTTTATTTGAAAAGTTTGGAGGCTATGGGGATTGATTTATCAAAGCATGACGTTCGCTTTGTAGAAGATAACTGGGAATCTCCAACTTTAGGCGCGGCAGGTGTAGGTTGGGAAGTTTGGCTTGACGGTATGGAAATTACACAATTTACTTATTTCCAACAAGTCGGCGGTTTGGAAATCAAGCCTGTAGCGTTAGAATTAACTTACGGCTTAGAGCGTATTGCTATGTATCTTCAAAACAAAGAATCCGTATATGATATTATGTGGAATAATGAATTGAAGTATGGTGATATTTATCTTCAAAACGAAATTGAACAATCAAAATATAATTTTGAAGTATCAGATACTAAGAGTTTATTTACAATGTTTGACCTTTATCAAAAAGAGGTTGAAAATTGTGTAAATGCGAAGTTAGTATTGCCTGCTTATGATTATGTTTTGAAATGTTCTCATACATTTAACCTTCTTGATGCGCACGGCGTAATCAGTAAAGATGAAAGAAATAATTTTATTGGCAGAGTAAGAACAATGGCTTCTGCTGTTGCAAGATTGTACGTAGAACAAAGAGAAGCAATGGGTTTCCCTCTTTGTAAAAATAAATAAGGAATTTAAATGGCTGAAAAATTTAACAGAGCGACCTTTACAAGAAGTTTTTTAAGACACATCACAAGGATTAAGGCACCTGACGAGATGTTAGCGGAAGCTAAAGAGCAAGGGTTAGAAAAAACTCTTGGAGTTTGGGATTTGATAATCCTTGGTGTTGGTGCAATTATCGGGTCAGGTATTTTTGCAGTTGTAGGTATTGCAGCTGCCGGTAGTGCCGATGGGTCTTCACTTGGTGCAGGTCCTGCGTTAATGGTTTCAATGGTAATTGCGGCTATTGCGTGTATTTTTTCGGCGTTATGTTATTCAGAGTTTGCTACAATGATACCTGTTGCAGGCGGAGCTTATACTTATACGTTTGCAACATTGGGTGAATTTGCGGCATGGATGGTCGGCTGGGTTTTGATGCTTGAATATGCAATCGGATTTATCGCGGTTGCGTGTGCTTGGTCAAACCATTTTGTACAGTTTCTGGCAGGTTTTGATAAAGTTCTTCCTGCTTGGCTTGCTCATCCGCCTGTTTGGCTTACTAACGATGTATTTTCGGTAGGTAAGTTTTTGGCTGATAATCCTGATATTTTTGTACCGAAATTTTTAGGTATTCCGATTTGTATAAATTTACCTGCTATTGCTATGGTTCTTTTAACTACTGCAATATTAGTGAAAGGTACTAAAGATTCTACTAAAATGGCAAGTGTAATGGTTGTTATTAAAATGGCTGTTATTGCGTTGTTTATTTTAGGTGGAGCTTTCTTTGTTACTCCTGCAAATTGGCATCCTTTCGCGCCGCATGGAATGCCCGGGATTTGGTCAGCTGCGTTTTTAATATTTTTTGCTTATATAGGTTTTGACGCTTTGGCAACTGCTGCCGAAGAATGTAAAAATCCGCAAAAAGATTTACCAATCGGTATTATCGGTTCATTATTAATTACAACTATTGTGTATGTTTTAGTAGCTTTGGTTTTAACAGGTATGCAAAACACATCCGGTTCCGTACCTTTGGACTTTTTGAAAGCTCCTATGGCATATTGTATGACTATGACAGGTAAATCATGGGCTGTATATGCTTCATATTTTATATCAATCGGTTCTTTGGCAGGCTTAACTTCTGTATTATTGGTATTAGAAATGGCTGCTACAAGAATTTTGTTTGCAATGAGTCGTGATCATTTTATTTCAAAAAGATTTCAGGCTCTTCACCCGAAATTTCATACTCCTGCATTGTTAACCTGGACTGTTGGAATTTTGGCTATTGTCGGAATTTTGACTTTAAACCTTGATGTTGCGGCTGAACTTTGTAATTACGGTACATTTACATCATTTATAATTGTTTGTGTTGCGGTATTGATTTTACGTCATACAGATCCAAACAGACCTCGTCCTTTCAAGGTTCCGTTCTCACCTGTTACACCAACTTTAGGTATAATTTGCTGCGGCGGATTAATGGTTTATAAATCTATGCAGGCAGGAAGTTCTGCGTTGTTATTCCCTGTATGGCTGGGTGTGGGTGCTATAATTTATTTATTGTACGGATTTATTAAAAACAGAAATAACGAAAATAAAATCCATAGAGAAATGATACAATCATTTGAAAAACAGGAAGAAATTTAATAAATGGATATTAAACAGATTAGCCGAAATATATTCAAAAAAAGAAGTTTGGATGATTTAATTAAAACAAGTGATCGTTCGGAGTTGAAAAAGACATTAAACGTATTTGACCTTATTGTAATCGGTATAGGTGCGGTTGTTGGAACCGGTATTTTTACTATTATCGGTACTGCTATAACCGGAAGTTCCGAAAGTGCGGGAGCAGGTCCTGCTATTGTTATATCAATGGTTTTAGCGGCTGTTGCTTGTGTTTTTCCGGCTTTATGTTATTCCGAAATCGCCGCAATGATACCTGTTGCGGGTAGTGCTTATACTTATACTTATGCTACAATGGGCGAATTTATGGCATGGATGGTCGGTTGGATTTTGATGCTTGAATATGCAATTGGAAATATTACTGTTGCAAGTGCTTGGACAGGATATTTTATTCACTTTTTAAGCGGTTTTAAGCATGTTTTACCGTCGTGGATTGTTAATTTCCCAATCTGGTTAAGATATGATTATAAAACAATGTCTGAAATGTGTAAGGCTTACGGCTGGGATATTCATGATAAAATCCCTTATTTATTCGGACATATTCCTGTTTCGATAAATTTACCTGCTGTCGGTATTGTTTTTCTTTTAACAATACTTCTTGTAAGAGGGGTAAAAGAATCAACCAGGGTTGCAAGTATTATGGTTGGTGTGAACATGTTTATGATATTGTCTTTTATTATTGTCGGTTCACATTATGTCGTTCCTGAAAATTGGCTTCCGTTTATTCCTGTAGCTCATCCGTTTCAGGGTATTATGATGGGGGCATTTTTAATATTCTTTGCTTATATTGGATTTGATGCTATCTCTACAACAGCGGAAGAAACTAAGAATCCTCAAAAAGATTTACCGATTGCAATTTTAGGTACTCTTGTTATTTGTACCGTTTTATATGTTTGTGTAGCGCTTGTGTTAACAGGTATTGTTCCCGTACACAGCATAAATGTTCAGGCTCCTATCGCTCATGCTATGAGTAAGCTGCCTTGGTTCTCAAAATTAATTGCAATTGGAGCGTTGTGTGCTTTAACTTCTGTTCTTTTAATTTATCAATTAGGAACAACAAGAATTTTATATGCAATTAGTCGTGACAGATTTTTACCGCGTTCTTGGAGAGCTATTCATAAAAAATATAAAACTCCGCATGTTATGACTTGGATTTCAGGAATTGTAGTTATTGTTTGCGGGTTGTTTATGGACTTAAATATCTCTGCTGCGCTTTGTAATTTCGGAACATTCACGTCATTTGTAATTATTTGTTTGGCTGTTTTAATTTTACGTAAAACAGAACCAAACAGACACAGACCTTTTAAGGTTCCGTTTTGTCCGTGGTTCCCTCTTGCGGGGATTGCAATTTGCGGGATTTTGATTTTGTTCTCTTTAAATACTTTAAAAACTTCATCTGTGTATTTTGTACTATGGCTTTTGGTAGGGATATTAATTTATGCATTCTACGGATATAATCAAAAACGTATAGAAGAACGCAGCAGGATTATCAAAAAGTGTCAAAAATAATAGGAGAAAAAGTATGAAAAATCAAACGATGGTGGTAAATGAAATAGGTGACATGCCTAAAACCCAACAAGGGCTTCAAAAATCGGGGGGGGTAACTTTTTAGATTTTTCTCCTCGACGGATTTGCAAGTACCGTCACTCTGAATTTAATTCAGAGTCTATCCATGCCAATATTTACCCTTGCCCTGCGGGAGAGGGTGTCCGAAGGACAGGAGAGGGTAAAAAAGTGGCATTTACGTTGGCGGAGGTTTTAATTACCCTCGGCATAATCGGAATTGTAAGCGCGGCAACAATTCCGATTATGCTGACAAATTTTAAAAAGCGCGAAACGGTTGCAAAAGTTAAGGCAGCATACAGTATATTATCTCAAGCCGTAAAATTATCAGTTGAAGAAAATGGTGAAACCTCAGGTTGGGATACTTCAGTACAATCAGAAGTTATACCAAAATATATTCTCCCTTATATGACAGGCGTAACTCAGGCAAAAGGTTCAATTTTGGCATATCAAATGAGAACTCTGTCTTCTCAGGGGAATCCTGCGAAAAATATTTATTCTGATTGGTCTTGGAATCTTACAGCTGAGCCTATTTATGTTATGCAAAACGGAATGTATTTTACGTATTCTAATTCAAATGACGGTTATCCGACTATTGTTGTTGACATAAATGGTTCAGGCAAACCAAATATAATGGGGATTGATGGTTTTACATTTTGGATAGATCCGAAAACATCTTCAGTTGTCCCTGCGGGGTATAATTGTTCTCGAGAGGGCATACTTGGAAAAGGTTGTCCGACTTCATATGACAGAATGTGTATTCGTGACAATAGCTGGCAATATTATCGAGGCGGATATTGTGCTGCGTTAATGCAAAAGGATGGTTGGACAATTAGTAAAGATTATCCTTGGGGTAACGGTGGTTTAACTAAAAAGTAACTTTTATCAAATTCGTCAAAGTTTTTTATAATTCCGCCGACACAAGGTATTGATTTGTAAAGTTCGGGAGATTCTTCCGAGCATATTGCTATGATTTTACCTATTCCGGCAGAGCGCGCGGATTCAATTCCTGAGATTGCATCTTCTACTACAATACACTCTTCAGGTTTTAGCCCTAAATTCTTTGCTGCAATTTCATAAATATCAGGTGCAGGTTTCCCCGGAATTTTTCCGTTAGAATAAACAATTTTATCCAAGTCAAACCATTTTGCTAAATGGAAATGCTCTATATAAAAATCAACATTCCCTTTATCTGACATAGTTGCAATTGTTCTTGGAATATTATTTCCCTTCAAATAATCCAAAAACTCTTCAACCCCTTGTGCCATGTGAAAATTTTTAGGGTCATTAAGACACATTTGACGATATAAGGCTTCTTTTTCCTGACCGTATTTTTCAACCATTTCAGGAGTAGGTTGTTTGCCGATTGCGTATTTTATTATCTGTTCGTTTGTTCTGCCAAACATGTATTTTATCATTTCATCATCAGAAAACTCTGTTCCGCGAAGCTTTTTTGAATATTCACGCCAAGTTATTTTGTGCAGATGTGAATCCCAAAATAATGTGCCGTTAAAATCAAAAATTATGCCTTTGTATCTTTGCGGCATTTGCGTTTACCCCCGTTCCATTAATTTGTTGTATAAATCAAGATATGTTTTTGCTTGTTTTTCTTTACCCATCATTTTATATGCGTATGCAAGATTGTAATAAAACGAAGGTTCATCATTTTTTAAATCTATTGCGCGGAAGAAATTATATTTCGCGCTTCCGTATTGTTTTAGTTTTAAATACGCGCAGCCCATATTATAATATCCGTAAGCAAAATCAGGTTTGTATTTTACGGATTTTTTAAATTCCGCAAGCGCCATATTGGGCTGTTCTTTGATTAAATATATGTAACCCAAATTGTAATGAGCTTTATAATATTTTGGGTCTTTGTCTATTGCTTTTTTGAACATATAAACAGCTTCATCAAGTCGGTCTTTGTCTTGAAGGATATTTCCGATTAAAAGCCAATCTTCAGCGCTGCGGGTTTCTTCCCCTTTGCTTTTTAAAATTTTTAAAGCTTCATCTATCTCGTTTTGTGCGTACAAAGCTCTGGCACTTTGAGAAGCCGCATCAGTTGTTGTTTCGTCTTCTGCTGCCATAACTTGTGTAAAGCTCAAACCTAAAAATAATAGTATTGTTAGTAATTTTTTCATACCAAGATTATACAATAAAATTAAAAAAAAATCCTGCTAAAAGGAGTAATAGCAGGAACCAGTTCAGTAAAAGAGACATCAATTAATAACAGTATTATCATGTTTTAATTTTTGTCAAAAAATTTCCTAAAATATTTGTAATAAAATAAAAGCCGACAGATTGTTGTCGGCTTGTAAATTTAGGGGTAATTATATATTTATATTTTATGTCTTTTATGTTGTAATTTTACCTGTAAAGATTGAGATAAGTCCTGCAACACCAGCAGCTGCCAGTCCTATAAGTCCTGCTTTACCTTTACCTAAGAATTTTGCAATACCGTATGCTATACCGCCGATACCTGCTGAACCTGCAACTCTTCCAAGGTTGTGAACTGTTTTTTCTGTTGTTCCGACAGGTGCTCCGCTGATTTTTGAAATGTTATCTTCTGCTGAGTTTCTGTCGTATAAGCCGAATGTCATTGCTTGAATTGCACCTTGGGTGAATGAAGAGTGAGAGTTTTCTCTTAAGTCTTGGTAAATTGATTTACCGCCGTTCATTTGAGCAAATAATGTTGCTGCTCTGGCTTTTAATTCTTTTTCTGATGCATCACCGTATGCTAATCTTACTGTTTCTACATAGTTATTATATGCATCCATAATCTGGTCTTGTTCATTTGCTAAGATTTTATCTTTAAGAATCATAGCTGCGCCTTTTACTGCTTCAACAGAAGCGTTTACTCTTAAATCAACATTTCTTTGACCGTTTTGCATTTCAACGTTGTAATTCTGACTGAAATGAAGATTGTTCATCATATTATCGTAATATTGTTGGTTATTATAGCCCCCAACCATTGGCATTCCGCCAAAAATACTGCTGTTATAACCCATATTGTAATCAAGATCTAACGGATCCACTGAATACGGATTGTTAAATCCTACGCCGCCAACGGGCGCTGTAACATTGCTAACTTCGTTAACCATATTAACCTCCAATAAAATAAATATTAACTAACCTTTTTAACCTACCTTACTTATATAAACAAATTTGCTCTTGCAGAATTGTTTAGTTTGAAGATTTTTGTTAACATTTTGTTACAATATGTGTTTGCTATGTTTTAAAACCTTTATATAATTTGGTATTTATAAAATTTACCCCTTTTAGTTGATGTGAAGATTGAAAGATTCAGATATTATTGTTAGAGCATAAGAAGGATTTTTTATTGTGAAAAAGTTATTATCGGCATTGTTTTCATTGGCGTTAATCGGAGCAGTTTGTGCGGCGGTTTATTTTAATCAGGATTTTTCTATGCGTCAGGTTAACAAAGTTAAGGGCATGTATTATGTCTATAAAGGTGATAAAGCTTATAAAGAACTTGAGATGCAAGATGCCATTCGCTATTATAATAAAGGGTTAAGCTTATACCCGGGGCATTACGGGGCATGGTATAATTTAGGCAATATTTATGCTTCTTATGAAGACTATTATTCTTCGGTTTATGCTTATTCCCAAGCTTTTAAGCATAACCCTCGGATGATGATAGCAAGAATGAATTACGGTATCATTTCATCAGAGCGTTTGGGTGATTTTGATTCTGCAATAAAGCAGTATGACAGTATTATAAATACTAAACGACGTTTAATTTCTATCCCGTATGTTTTTAATAACAAAATAAGTTATAAAGAAAACCGCGCAATTGCTTATTACAATAAGGGTGTAAGTTATCGCTTAAAGTCGCTTTATGCTAATGATAACTGGGAGCTTCAAAGAAAGTATTTAGCTAAGGCTATTGAAGCTTACAAAAAATCTATTGAAATTAACCCGAACAGTTATGATGCTCAATATAATTTAGGGCTGGCTTACCATGTTTCAGGAAATTATGACGGGGCGGGAAAAGCTTATTGTAAGGCGATAAATATTTCTCCAATGCATTATGAGGCTCATTATAATCTTGCAATTTTGTTAAGAAAATTGGGTTATTATGAGGCTGCTTATGATGAAATAGATAAGGCTTCAACTCTTGTAACGGCGCTTGATGAAAATTCTGCAATCCAGCAGTACGCGGCGATTATGATGAATGATATTACAAGAAGCGTTTATAATAACAATCACAGAAAACGATTTTCCGATATTTTGGATGAAGAAAAAGCCAAAACTAAAAAGCACATGGCAAAAAAAGATAAAATTAAAACAAAAGAAACAAAAGAGGATAAAAATCAGGATTCTATAACTTCAGTCGGGATAAATTTTGTAAACGGAAAAATTGTAGCAACAGAAGAGCTTGATAAAGCTATGCTTGAAAATTTCGGGACTTGCGGAGCTATAAAATATTTTAATACTGAAGAATAAATTTTAGCAAAAAATATTATTTTTGGTTTTAAAATAGTATGCGCATATTAGGGATAACTTCTAATTTATTTGTAAATACTACCAAATCGACGGAATCAAAGCCTTCTCGTCCTGTTCTGAGTCCTATGCCGTTTGATTGTGTATCGTTTTCGGGGCACAGGCATACTCCTAATTCTTATGAGTTAAAAGAGTTGTTGGCATATGATATTCCTGATATATATTCTCCCGTAATTCTTATTGACTCTGATATTGTAGAACAAATGATGCGGGAGAAAGTGTTTGATCAGCCGATAAAAAAGATTGTGCGAAATTTAAAAAAGCATGAGAAATCGTTATTTCCTGTTGAAAAACAGTTCTTTGAACTGATGAAAAATGCAGTAAATGATACTCCGCAGATGAAACTTGATGAATTTGTTCATTCTCTTCTTCCTGAACATAGTAAAAAATTAAGAAATATTCAGCGTCCTATTTTTGAAAAACTTGATAAGTTAGCAAAAGGCATGCCCAAGGATTTGTATAACGAATATTCTGTTTTAAGGGAGCAAACAGAAAGAAAACTTGCAGATGAACCTGTTTATATTCCGTTTAGTTTAAAAGAGTTTCATTATAAATTAGGCAGGATAAAGGAAAGAATAGATAAAGGCAGTAATTACCAGGCAAAATTAACTATAAAAGCCTTACATGAATTATCAGGTTATTCTGTTCCAAAATCGGTAAAGGAATCAAGAGGTTTTTCTCAAAAATGGTATGAAGATAAGCAAGCTAATATTTTGCTAAAAATATCAAGAATATTCGAAGAATCAGTTTTAAAAGATGATGAAGATTTAAAATCTCTGATTAAGACTTCCAGAGCTCAAATGTATAAGATTCCGACAAATGTTAAGTTTAATCGTAAGAGTTTTATCTATGATTTACAAGAGATTACAGACAAACTCGAAGACAGGAAACTTGCACGCAGAATGGTTCGAACTGCGGTAAAATTACCGACTTCTAAAGAAAATATTTCGGCATTTGTTATGAAAGAAGAAGCAAGGTCTTCAAGCCAAATCGGTTATGACTTATTATCAGGTTCTATTGGTTCGGCTGATCATATTTTAGCTCAACATAAAGGCGGTAAAGATAATATCAGTAATTATGTGTTATCGTCAGGGTATATGAATTCTCAAAAAGCACATGAGCGATTGGCAATATTCTTGCGTAAAAACCCTGAAATAAGAATATATGCGCAAAATCATATTGACAGGCTCATTGAACTTGCAAATGCGGGAGTATTTAAGAAAATCGGGCTTCCTAAATCTTATATAACAGATTTGGCAAATCGTTTGGAAAAATTGTCTAAATCTTCGCTTACCTCTTTAATATTAGACACAAGTGCGTTAAAATAATAATAGGAATATGAAAATTCGGGCAATCACATCAAATAGTTTTTATCATCAAGGGTTAATGTATGAGAAAACAAATAACAGGTACCCTGAAGTTTATGTTGCGCAAAGTAATATAAAAAGTGCTTCATCATTAAGAAGCATGCCCGTATATTATCCGATATCATTTGGGATACAAAATTCATCAAAATTAAGAATACTTTTCGGGTTTGATTTGCCTTGTATCTATAGCGGAGTTACGATGATTGACCCAAAACAGTTAACCCGGTGGCAAAAAGGCAGATTGTTTTATAGACCTGCAAAAGACGTATTAACAGAATTAGATAAATACCCCGATAGTTTTGTCGGAATGGAGAAAAGGTTTATTGAACTTGTCAGGGAACGTAGCGCAATGCAGCCTGATTTGACAATAAAAGATATATTAAATGAGATTCGTCCTGTATATGCCAGACGGCTTCGTAAGGAACAGTATCCAATATTTCAGGAGTTAATGGAATTATCTAAACAGCTTCCGAAAGATTACCGTAAGGGTTGCGATATTTTAATGGAAGATACCAAACGAAAATTATATGACAAACCTGTTGTTGTACCGTTTTCATCTTATGAATTTAAGTATAAATTAACAAAAATAAGAGATGATATCTCAAACGGCAGTGACAGAAAATCTAAAAAGGTTATGTCAAAACTTATAAAAGAATCCAAACGTCTTTCTAATACCACAAACCCGTCAACTATCGAAAAACAAAAAGAAGTTATAAGATTTATGGAAATTATTCTTAAAAAATCAGTATTAAAAGATAATTTTCAGTTAATAAAGTTATTGGAAGATTCCAAAGCCAGATTAAATCAGGAGGAGATATTTACTCCATTTTCAAGAAAAGCGTTTTTATATGATTTGGCAAAGTTACTTAATGATTTGCCGGATGAAAAGCTTTATGAAAAAATCATTTTAACGGGACAAAAACTGCCGACATCTCAAGAAAGTTTTTCAGCATATGTTATGAAACTTGCGCATGAACAGCCTGATAAAGTCGGACACAGGCTTGTTTGGCCTTCTTTAGCCTCAGTTGAACATCTTCTGCCTCGCTCAGACGGCGGAGCAGATATTATGTCAAATTTTGCAGGCGCAACCACAAGAGAAAATTCTACAAGAAAAAGTATAAAATTTGTTCAACAATTAAAAGCCCGTCCCGATACTCCAAAATATTGCCAAATGTATGTTGATAGACTTATTAAACTGTACCATGATGGTGTATTTGCTCGCCACAATATAAGCCCGACTTATATAACCGATTTTGCAAACACAATCTATAAACTTTCAGAACACAGAGTTAAACTGGATACCTCAAAAATGTAATAAAACTTCATAAAAATAGATTTTGTAAAGTTTTATAAATATGAATTTAAAATGGCTCAAATCCAGTTATAATGCCCTATATGATATGGTATGATAGGGGAGGGGAGTGGAGATTTATTAAATTTTTTCGATAAGTGAGCCGAAGGTTTACATGTACGTAAAATTTCGGAGTCGTCATGTCCAGTCAAAATATCGGAAATTTTAATAAAAATGTCGGGGTTAATTTCACAACCTTTGGTGCAGGTTTGAAAAGAACTCAGCTTGATAAAAGTGATGCTTCCCAGGCTTCAATATTTGACTCTATTGATAAAAATAAAGACGGTGTAATCGATCAAAATGAGTTTAATGATTTCAAAACCGCATTGGATAATAAAGATGCCGATGGAACAATTACTGGGAAAGAAGCCGATAACTTTTTAAAAGGATTAAGAAAAGACGGTTCAATTGATAAAGAGATAAAAAAGGAAGATTTACTTAAATTTTTGGAACAATATAATTTAGGTACACAAGATGTTCAATCCGTTCAAACTGTAGAACAAGACGGAAAACAAGTTGTTCAGGTAAGTCATAATGACGGTTCTGCCGAATTTATTAATCCTGACGGTTCTATGAAAGTTGTAGCAAAAAATGATGAAGGAATTGAAGTTACAAGTTCAATAGATAAAGACGGCAAGTTGACCGAAGCTTCTTATCTTGATGAAAATAATGCTCAAGTAACAGAACAATATAATGAAGACGGACAAATAATTTCATCAACCGTAAAATCAGAAACAGGAACGACAGTTACAGAGTATGCTCCGGGAGAAGACGGTTCAATCCCGACAAAAACTGTCATAACAGAAGAAGGCAAGCCCGGAACTACCACTGTTACTTATGATGCGCAAGGTAAGCCTGTAAGCGGACAGTATAAATCAGGTATAAATACAACTAATTTTACATACGATGCTGAAGGTAATGTAAAAATTCAATCTACGGTTGAAAATGAAGGAATTCCGGCAAAAGAGACAAGGTCTGAATATACATATAATGAGGACGGAACAACGACAGTAAATATTAAGTCCCCGACAAGTACAACTGTTCGTACTTATAACGAGCAAGGTCAATTAACTTGTGATGTAATTACCGATAATAACGGTAAAGTTACTAACAGAAATTATGTTCAAGGCGGCGGTTATGTTGATACAACAGAAACAAAAGGTGGAAAACTTTCTGCTGCTTATTCTCCTGACGGCAAATGTATGGGTAAAGTTCTGGAACGTTCAGACGGTTCTTTTGCACAAGTTGAATATGACGGAAACGGTAATACCAAAGCTGTTGTTCAAAATAATGAATCTCCTGCTGCAATAGCGAAAAATTTCGGTTGTTCGGTAGAAGATTTACTGGCAGCGAATAAAGGTGTTGTTCACGGCAAAGCTCCAAATCAATATTTTATAGCCGGTGAAGAAATAGTTATTCCGGGAAAAGAAATAGCGCCGGATTCTCCTGCGTTAAAAGGCAGAAAATCAGCAGAGGAAGTTGAGGCTGATTATGTTCAAGCCCAAGCTAGAAAAGCTCAAAAAGAAGCCGAAGCCGCAGCTCTTGATGCAAGTTTAAGAGAATATGGCTTAATGAATTATAATGGTAAAGGTCAAAAAATTACTGCGAAAAACGGTAAAACATACACTGTTGTCGGCGAAGCTCAGTGGGGTAGACATATTGCTGTTGGTTCGGATGGTAAATATATAACAATTGCTCATGACGGTGTTATTTTAAAAGACAGTTACGTTGCCGATACAAACTTTTTTAGAAAAGGTGAAAAAGTATCAGGTAAAGTTAAAGTTAAACAGCCTGACGGTTCATTCAAAATGGAAACCAGAACATACGCTAAAGTTAAAGATTTAGGTAAGGGCAGAATTGCTGTTATTGATAAAAACGGTAAAGGTCATGTTATTTCTCATGACGGAGTTGTCTTGGATGAAGCCTATATTCAACGTGATGCCACAGCAGATGTTATGGCAAAAGATTCTAAAGTTGCGGCACAGTTTGTTGTTCAAAATCTTGGAGCTGATTTGAAGTCGGCAAGAGCTGCGTTTGATGCTCAAATGGCTAAAGATGGTTGGGCTGCTGATACAGCGGATGCAATAAGTCATATTTGGGGTTGGGCAGGAACTGATAAGAATCAGGCGTCTGCTGTTCGCGAAGATTTTGAATTTCTTGATGGTAAACTTCGCAGTATGCAGGCTGATTTAAGAGCCGGTAATATGAAAGCTTTTGCTACTAATTTCAAAAAGACATTTGGTGTTGAATATAATCAACAAAATGTAGCAGAATATTATAGGCATCCGACTGATGCAAATTATCGAAAAGCTTTTGGCTCATCAAGGGTTTCAGACATAAATCTTAGGGTACAAAAATATAACCAATCTCAAGATACTGGAGGTGCTGTTGTTAGAGGTACAACAACATTTGTAGTAGCTACGGCAGCTACTATTGTTATTCCTGGCGCAGGAGCAGGTATTGCTGCGGGCATGGTTACTGCTGCGGCTTCAAGTACGGTGGTTAATTTGACTGATGTTGCTTCTTCTCAGCAAGGACGTGCAAACTTAACTAAGGGTGGTTTCCTGGATGGTGCAAGTTATTTCATTCAAGACAGAGGTTTAGAAATTGCACTGGATTCTATTCCGGGAGGGCTTGGAAGTGCCAGCGGTAAATATATTGGTAAAGGTATGAGAATGGCTGTTGGTAAAGCAAATAGTTTAGCCACAAGAGCAGTCTCTCGCGGTGGAACATCTGCTGTGGCAAGATTTGAAACAGGAGCAGCAAGAGTCGTTGCAAATGTTACTGAAGGTCGTACCGGAAATATCATTGTCCAAGGTTCAGAAAGTTTAGGCAGTGAAGTTACTGAAGGTTTAATTGAAAATAATATAACCTCGCTGGCTCAGGGGCAAGGTTTGACTATGGATGGTATTAATGTATGGGGTAATGCTGCAAATATTGGAACCTCCCGTTTTACAGGAAAAGGGCTTCAGCGTATTATGCCGAATACGCCAAGTACTAATCGAATGGTGGCACATGTACAAGGCAGTATATCATCAGGACGAACTAATGATGTTATAAGTTCTGCTACAGGTGATGTTGCAGAAGGTTTAGTTGTTGATCCTTCTCAAGATTTTTCCGGTATCGTGTTGGATGCCGCAAGTGAAAATCTTATTAATAATGGCGGAATTAATATTAAATCGGTAAGACATAATATGCAAGGTTTACCGTCAGGAATTGCTCAAGTTACAATGCGGAACGGTTCACCAGTAAAAATTGAAGATATTACATTGACAGCTGATGGTAATTATAAATTCCCTGATGGCTTTGAGATAACTCCGGGTGAGATTGCTGCTAATTTTGGAAAAACTATTGAAACTCCAAGCGGAATAAAAATAATGTTTAACCAAGCATAATTATTTTAGCCTTTGACGGCGCCTTCGTTTTCGCCTGAGATGAAGTACTTTTGCATAGATAAGAAAAATATAAGTATCGGGATTGTTGAAATTATTGAACCTGCAGCAATATATCGCCAGTTAGAAGAAAACATTCCCTGCAAGTTGTTAACCCCGACAGGAAGTGTGTACATAGTTTCTTTTGTTAAAACGATACTCGGCCAAAGAAATTCTCCCCAGGAACCGATAAATGTAAATATTGCAAGTACTGCAAGTGAAGGTTTTACCATTGGTAGTAAAACTTTCCAAAATACTTGAAAGACGTTGCACCCGTCAATTATTGCGGCTTCTTCCATTTCACGAGGAATTGACAGAAAAGCCTGACGCATTAAAAATATCCCGAACGCGCTGACTGCAAACGGCATTATAAGTCCGATAAATCCCATTGTGTCGCTGACTGAATCTACCAGATGAAGTTTTAATGTTATAAGGTAAACAGGTAGCATTATTGCCTGAAACGGAACCATAATTGTTGCTAAAATTGAGAAAAATGCAATTTTTTTGCCCTTAAATTCCATTCTTGCCAAAGGATATCCTGCAAGTGATGATAAAACAAGGTTTAATAATACAGTTCCGCCCGCTACAATCATGCTGTTTATAAAATATTTCATCAAATCGACTTTGTGCCAAACGCCTATGTAATTTGCGAAGGTAAAGTCTTTTGGAATAATTGTCGGCGGGTATGCAAAAATATTTTCTCCGCTGCCTTTTAAGGAGGTTGACAAAAGCCAGATAAACGGAAATATTGATAACAGAGAAACGGTTATTAATATAATATGAATCCACAAATTTTTTAATGTCATTCCGAACTTGATTCGGAATCTATTCATACTAATAAAATCCCTCATAGATTATATTTCCCCCTTTCAAAAAATAAGATATTTACAAGAGAGAAAGCCATAACTATAACAAGAAGAATTACCGCCATGGCTGATGCGTATCCTAAATCAAGGTTTTCAAACGCTTTTTCATAAATATAATAAACGATTGTTTTTGTTGAATTTAAAGGACCGCCTTTTGTCATAACATAGATTTCCGCAAAAATTTTCATTGCAGAAATGGAGCTTATTGTCGTAACAAGAGCGATTGTCGGCATAATATGTGGGATTGTTACCGTTAAATGTTTAGTTAAAAATCCCGCTCCGTCGATATCGCAAGCCTCATATAATTCTTTCGGAACACTCATTAATGCGGCAAGGTAAATTATCATATAATACCCGATACCCTTCCATATTGTTACCAGTATGACAGAGTAAATTGCGTATTTCGGGTCTGTAAGCCAGCCAATCGGCGCGAGATGAAAAACGCTTAGTAAATAATTCAAAATTCCCTGCTCGGCGTACAGCCACTTGAAAGCAATTGCAGCAACAACTATTGAAACGATTACGGGAAGATAGATAAGAATTTTATATAAAGTTATTCCTCGGATTTTGTTATTGATAAGTATTGCTAAAAATAATGGCAAAATGGCTAATATAGGCACCGCAACGATAAGATAAATAAAAGTATTTATCATAACTTTGTAAAATATCGGATTATGAAGGATATCTATATAGTTTTGTAACCCAGTAAAACAGGCATGATAAATATTGTTTGAATAATCCTGAAAACTTAAAACAATAGTTTGAAAAAACGGTATAAAAAAGAAGACAGCCAAGATAATTCCCGCAGGAAGCAAAAATAAATACGGTGCCCGATTCCCATAATACTTAAACATACATTGATTATTACACTATTTACCTGTCGAGTCAAGCATAAAGGGGTTAAACTTACACTTGATTTTTCGAATTATTCTGACTTACCCCTTTACCCCTTTCAGGCATTTATATAGAAAAAGAATGTTTTTTTCGTTATTCAAAGCTTCAATAATTTCTTCTTTCATTTTTTGATAAGGAATTTCGTCTTTAAAGACAAAAAGTTCGTAAATATTGACCCTAAGTGCTTCGGCAATAGATGTCAAATTTTCTGCGGTGGGGTAATTATTACCGTTTTCAATACGGCTTATATTTTTAGGGTCGATTCCCACAAGTTCGGCAAGTCTTTCTTGTGTGATTTTTCGTTCTTTTCTTAGTTGTTGGATTTTTTGTCCCAAGTCTTGTTTCAAAGTCATATTATAGCTCCCGTCAATATTATTAGTGATATGTTCGGGTTATTTAACTATCTGATAGGTGTAGTTTTTTAAAAAGGTGATGTGTTGTATTGACAAAAATCTATCCGTAGGATATAATTAATGTATAATTCTATGTTATAGGCAGAAAATTATGTTTTCTGAGAGTTAATGGAAGTTGTATTACTGAAAAAAGAAAGGATTTTAAGATTATGACAAAAAGATTCGGTTTTACTTTAGCGGAAGTTTTGATTACCTTAGGTATTATTGGTGTAGTAGCAGCAATGACAATTCCTACATTGATTGCTAACACAAACGGAGCTAAGTTCAGATCACAATTTAAGAAATCAATTTCAACATTGAACCAGGCAGGTTTGATGGCGCAAGCTCAGTATGACTTTGACTATGCAGGAACATCTGCTTCTACAGCTGATACTTGTGCCACAGATCACCCTGAAACCGTAATGACATTTTGTTCAATATTGAATGGAACATTGACAGGACAAACATATATGGGGGCAGGAAATAACATAAAACGTAATAATAATGGAACTCAGGCTGATTATGAATGGAAGAACGGTGCAACTTCAACTGTTATTACTTTGGGCGCAACATCAGACTATTTAACATATACAATGGCAGATGGATCAATTGTTGGTTTTAAAGCTGCTGCTGCGGGGTGTGAATTACCGATAGGTACTCAATTAACAGATACAATTTTGGGTCGTGCTGCAGCTGCGAATGCTCCTGGTCTTCTAAATTGCAGAGGCTTTATCGACGTAAATGGTGCAACATTACCAAATAAAGAAGTTACGTGTACAGATCCTTCTAAAAATACTGCAGCAAATTTATTAAAAGTTCAAGAGCCTTGTTCTGTTAAAAATGATGCAAACCACATGACAGACGTATTCCCGATTGTATTCCACGATGCAACTGTTGAACCTGCTTCTGCTGCTGCAAAATACGTTTTAACAACAAGTAAATAGGTCCTCGCCGTTCTCAAGGGCGGGATTACAATAGTCTTAATACATCAGGTGATAC
>CAMDYM010000038.1 GCA_945910425.1 uncultured Candidatus Melainabacteria bacterium
TTAAATTTTGGTTTCTTCTATTTTCTACTGTAAATGTTATTCTATCTTCTAATTTCTATCTATCAAACTAAGTCGTTACTAATTAGCCCCCTGCGGTATATTCAGGTTTCATATTTTTAGCACCGTCTTTTTCCATTTGCTTACAAGCTTCGTAGTCTTGTTCAGCAACTTGAAGTTGTGACTCTAAAGTTTCCTTTTCAGTCTGCAACAATTCTTCTTCCTGCTTTAATGGTTCAAGCTGGCTTTCACGAATATTCTCATAATAATTACTAATTGCTGTTTCGTAATTAGATTTATATGAGTCAAGGTTGGCTGTTGCCTGTGCATATGCAGCATTATATGTACTCATAGCTGCTGTATCATTGTTAAACACAGGTAAACCATTAGCTCCAACCGTAATGCCGGCTGCTTGAGCGGCCTGTTGTACAGCTTGTTGTCTTGCAGCAGAAACTGCTTGTGTAACTTGATTTTTTGCATTTTGTTCAGCTCTGGATAAATCTTTGTCCATTTTTGCAATGTCTTTGCTAGCTCTGCGCAAACGCCGCTGAACGTTCATCAGCTGGGATTGTATTTCCCGTTTGCGCCTCCCGGCGGACAGTTTTCCAAATGCTCCTAATAAGAAACCCATTTTTCTATCCTTGTGTTACTTGTAGTGTCCTCGTATTTATATAAACAATTTGCTTTTCCTATAATTGCTTTTTTTGAGCCGTTTTATTAAGAATTGTTACAAATCTCTTAAATATTTGAGTATATACTTTTTATATCTCGGAGTATCTAATCCAGTATTTACGCCAGTATAGCAAGTTGAGATTTTTTTGTTTTTTGTGTAATATTATTTTTGAATTTACATTAATAGACAGGGAATTTTGTCATGATAAAGAAGTTTTTTAACCCAAAAACCATAATTTTTATACTTTTAACTATAGTAATTTTATTTTTGATGCCTAAACTTATCGGCTTATTTATGCTTTTATTTGCTTCATTTGTATTGGCGGCGGCGTTAAATCCGTTTGTTAACAAGTTAGAATTAAAGGTTAAAAACAGAGCTTTATCATCTTCTATTATTGTGTTAGGTTCAATTATTGCTTTATTTGCATTGATTTTGCCGATTATTGTCATGTGTTACAAAGAAATCGAGTTATTTATTGCAATCATGCCTCAAAAGGCTATGAATTTATATGATTTTGTTACTCATTCAAAACTTTACGGGCACACTTTAGCCGAAATTATTCCTATGGAACAGCTTATGGACGCTTCATCAAATATTGCACAAAATTTGCTTAATCAATCCGTAAACTTTACTATGGCTGCTGCTCAAATGGTTTTCCTAACCTTAGCGTTAACTATGTTTGTATATTATATTCTCGTTGATAAAAATTACTTAAGAGCCAAATTTATTGAGTTTTTCCCGCCAAATATAAAGGAAAAAGCAAGTTTTATACTTCATAACATTACATCAAAAGTCGGTAACTATGTAAGGGCGCAAGTTGTATCAATGATTACTGTTGGTGTTATGGTAACAATTGCCGTTGCGGTTTTAGGTATTGATTATCCTATTTTGTTAGGCTTAATTGCAGGGATTTTAGATATTATACCGCTTTTGGGACCGACAATTGCGCTTGCCGTAATTATTGCGGTTGCTTTCCCGCTCGGGTTAACAAAGATTGTTCTTGCTGTTGTCCTATTCCTTGTTGCTCAGCAAATTTCCAATTATGTAATTCGTCCGTTCTTGTTTGGTAAGTTTATGAAGCTTCATCCGATTACAATTCTTGTTGCTTTGTTTGTAGCAGAAGAGTTCTTGGGAGTCTGGGGTGTAATACTTTCTCCTGCAATTGCAGCAACACTTTGTGTTTTGATTGATGAATTATACTTAACTCCAATTAACGAAAAGGAATCAGGTAACATCGTTGAACAGCAATAGCGAAAAGTTTTTATACAAAAAAGAATTAAGTAAAGATGCAGATTATAATATGTGGTTTGTATTCCCCGGTCCTGAAGCTTTCGCATTATCCTCTCTTGGGTTTCTCTGGCTTTTTCGTGAAATTGACATGTGTGAAGATATTAATATTGAGCGGGTTTATTCAGATACGAAAACAACCCGTTTAATGCGTGATGATATTGATTTAATCGCTTTTTCTATAAGCTTTGATATGGATTTTCTTGAAGTATTTAAGTTTCTGGACTGGTGCGGGTATCCTTTTAAAGCTTCAGAACGTGGTGAAGATATTCCGCTTATTTTTGCAGGAGGTCCTGTGATTACAGCTAATCCAGAACCGTATAGAGAGATTTTTGATTTCTTTGTTATAGGCGATGGTGAGGTGCTCGGCCGCACGGGGCAATATGCTGCAAATTATGGCTTACCTGACAACGAGGAGTTGAAAGGGGTTAATATTCAGGTTGTAGATACATGCCGTAAAATGCAAGGTCAGTCTAAATCTGAAATTTTAAAAGAACTGGCAAAGATTGAAGGGGTTTATGTTCCAAATATTAGCAAAAAAGTTATAAAATCGACTAAAAAGCTTCCGCAATGCATTTATACTCCTATTGTGAGTGAAAAAGCATTCTTTCCTAATACTTTTATTTTGGAAGTTGAGCGCGGATGTGCAAACAGGTGCGGTTTTTGTCTTGCATCATATATTAATTTACCTATTCGTTTTGTTCCGTATGAAAAACTTATTGAAACTATTGAGCTTGGTTTGGAATACACAAATAAAATCGCGCTTTTAGGTGCTCAAATTACGGCGCACCCAAGGTTTGAAGATATTTGCCGCTATGTTGAAGCAAAAATTGATAACGGTGAAGATATTGAAATGGGTGTATCTTCATTAAGAGTTGATTCTTTTACCGTTCCGATTGTCAGAACGCTTGTAAAAGCAGGACAAAAAAACCTTACGCTTGCCATTGAAGCAGGAAGTGAGCGATTAAGGCGGGTAATTAATAAAAACCTGACAGAAAATCAGATTTATTCTGCAATTGATGCGGCTGTAGAATGCGGACTTCGCGGAATGAAATTCTACGGAATGATAGGTTTACCTACTGAAACAATGGAAGATATTGAAGAAATTGTTAACTTATCAAAACGGATTAAGGCAAAATATAAGGGCTTTGATATATCTTTCGGATTTTCGACTTTTGTACCAAAAGCGAATACTCCGTTTCAATGGTTCGGACGTGATAGCGAAAAATCATTAGAGCAAAAATCTAAATATCTTCAAAAAGAACTTCATAAAATAGGGGTTCAGGCTTCTGTTTCAAGTCCTAAGTGGGATTATTATCAGGCTCTACTCTCGCGCGGTGACGGGAATTTGACAAATTATTTGATAGAAGTTTATAAGCAGGGCGGGAAGCTTGGTGCTTTCAAAAAGGCTGCAAAACTGCTTAATATTAATACCGATTATTATGCATTAGAAAATTATTCTTATGATAAAGAGCTGCCATGGGATTTTATTGAAATGCGTCCGGGAAAAGAGTTTCTTATAAACGAAAGCAAACGTCTTGTTAGTTAAATCGGTGTGTAATCAGAATAAACAAGGCTTGCCCAGTTTTCAAAGTAACTTATCTGGGTTGCACTTCCCGTTCTGATAAAGATTTTGCCAAGCTTATCTTCAGGGATATCAAGTGCAGCACAAATTGCTGCTTGAATTACCTCAGGATGTGTAACTATTATTATCCTGTTCCCGATATTTTCTTCAACAAGGCGCTCTATAACTTTTTTTACCCTTGAAACTAATTCTTTTGAACTTTCGGCATCTCCCATTGATTTGTCAGGTTTTAGAAGTAAGTGGTTAAATCCTTCCGGGTATTTATTCAGAAGTCCGCCGATGGTTTGTCCGTTCCAGTTTCCGTATTTTCGCAGTGTTAAATCATCTACGATTACATAATCTTTTTTAAATAATTTTGCAATCATCATAGCTGATTGTACTGTTCTGATTGAAGGCGAGGTATATATAACATCATTTTTAACCCCTCTTGCTTTTAAGTACCCTGCAAGAGCTTCCATTTCTTCAACTCCGCTTTCTGATAACGGCGGGTAGTTAAGCGCATCTGAAAGACGCCCTTCCTCTGAATATATGGTCGCACCATGGCAAACAAATGTTATTTTACATTTTCTTTGAAAATACATATCAGCTCCTTATATTATAATTATAGCATAGTTTTTATTTTTGCGGTAGTATAAGAGAAAAAGGAGATAATCATGAAGGGAACAGCTTTTAAATTCGGAGATAATATTTCAACAGACCATATTGCGCCGGGAAGACTTTATCATTTACGTTCAAACCTACCTGAGTTTGCAAAACATGTCTTGGAAGATGCTGATGAAACTTTTGCTTCCCGCATGAAGAAAGGTGATTTTGTTGTTGCAGGGTCAAATTTCGGGTTGGGCTCATCTCGAGAGCATGCTCCGCTTATTATGAAAATTGCAGGAGTCGGAGCTGTTTTAGCTAAATCTTTTGCAAGAATTTTTTACAGAAACGCTATAAATATCGGGCTTTTGGCAATTGAGTGCGACACCGATTCAATTGATGAGGGTGATGAATTAGAACTTGATATAGAAAAAGGAATTATTACCAACCTTACTAACGGTGCAATTATTCAAATAGAGCCGTTACCTCCTGTTATGATTAAGCTTTTATCTGATGGCGGGCTGGTTGAACATATTAAGAAAAACGGTGATTTTAAACTTACTGACTAATTGTTTTTAACGTAAACTCTTAATATATTGAGTTTAATGTAAAATTATTATATCCTATTTGTTATAGGACAGACTTATTTTAAAGGGAGAAAGCATGAATATTCAAGAACGTTTAGACACCATAAACGCAGTTATTAAAAATATTGCAGAATTTATTCAAACTGATGAAAATATAAAAACTGATTTTAACGAATACTTAAGAACAATCGGTGCTAATTCAAAAAATGGTATTCCGTTGCAAACGGCTTGTTTTAGCTATATTTTAGAAAGAAATTTAGGGGAAGATTTAAAAAGTATTCCTCAGCTTTATCTTGAAAGTAATAAGGGACTTGATAAAGATACAAAAGATATTGTTAATGCAATTGATGAATCTATTTCGTCTGTATTTGAGATTAAAAAAGTTACAAAATCAGGGTTTGAACTTCTTAATATCGTGAATGAGCGCAAATATATGATTACATCATTAATGAAAATGACTTCATTCAGGGGTTTAGGTTCAGGTGATTATATTATCGCTCGCATTGTTAATATTAATGGCGATTATTTCCTATTGGAAATATCAGGTGTTCTTCCTGCAACAAAAAAAGATGATGCTTACCGTTTTGCGGTTGCAAAAATTATCCAAAATCCTGAACTTGTTTATCTTGATAATCCTGAAAAACAAAAAGAAATCGAAGAAGATGTTGCCGAAATTCATAAAAAATTTGTTGAATTTTTCGGAACAACCGAAGTTATTACAACTAATAAAAACGCTGACGCTTTAATTGGTGTATTTAATGATTACGCGGAAGAAGGTACAAAAGTTGATTTTTCAGAGCTTATAGCAGAACCTGAAGAGTATAAATTCTTTAATGTCAGTGAATTTAATAATTCTTATGATAACTTCTTAGAAAACTCTTTAGGCGGGTTTTCTTCACATAAAGAAACTTACGATGTCGGTATTATTTATGATGAAGAACTCGGGTTGTACGCAATTCCTTTTTACGGAACATTTAACAAGATTTTTGAAGTTAAAGATTATACAAAAGTTACCAATTACGATTCTTGTATAAAATATTTCCTTCAAAATGATAAATACAGTGCAAATCTTATCAGAATGGTAGCTTCAAAACATAAAAACTTTATGGAAATTGTTAACGCTGTCCTTGCTAAGAATTATTCACTGGAAGAATTATTGAAAAAGTATAAAAGAAGATATGTTAATAATAAGATTATATCTTCAACAACGGTATTGTACCGTTCAAAAGCTTTTTCAAGCACATTAGGTATAATCGAAGATAATGAATTAAGGCCTCAGATTGATACAACACAAAAAATCGGCAGAAATGACCCTTGTCCTTGCGGAAGCGGTAAAAAATATAAAAAATGTTGCGGGGCTGCCGTTCTTTAAAGCTAAAAAATTATGATTAAACAGTTAAAACTAAAAAATTACATATTAATAGATGAACTGTGCGCGAATTTTGATAACCGGCTTAATATTATAACAGGTGAAACGGGCGCAGGTAAAAGTATTTTGTTAAATGCAATTGACTTGGTTTTTTCATCTCGTGTATCAAAAGATGTAATAAAAACAGGATGTGATAAAGCCTGTATCGAAGTTACTCTTGATAACACCAAACATGATTTATCAAAACTTTTTGAGGAAAACGGGATTGATAATTGGGGAACGGAAGTTATTATTACAAAAGAAATTACTCAAAACTCCGTTCGCTCAAGAATTAACGGAACTCTTGTTAATCAGGAGCTTCTAAAAAGTTTGAGAACACTATTTGTAGATATTCACTCTCAACATCAGACTTATACTTTTTTGCAGCCTCAGTATCATATT
Organism: uncultured Candidatus Melainabacteria bacterium; assembly: GCA_945910425.1. GTDB lineage: Bacteria > Cyanobacteriota > Vampirovibrionia > Gastranaerophilales > Gastranaerophilaceae > Zag111. The sequence goes on from CAMDYM010000038.1 coordinate 6,522, forward strand.
AATTTACTTGATTCATACGGCAGAGATGATTACGGCAACCTTTTAGATTCTTATAAGGTTTTGTATTCAAAATTTGAAGGTTTACAAAAACAGCTTGAAACGGCAAAAAATTCAGCTAACGCTACAGAATCCCAGATTGATTTTTTAAAATTTCAAATAAATGAGATTGAAGAGGTTAATATTCAAGGGATAAATGAGGATGAAGAGTTATCGCAGGAACTTGAAGTGCTTGCAAATGCTGAAAAACTAAAAGATTTAACGGGTAGTTCATACTGGGCAATAAACGGAGATGACGGCTCAATATTAGAAGCTTTAACAAAAATTAAGTATGATATTTCAAAAGCCGTTTCTTTTGATTCTAAATTAGAACCGTTAAGTCAGCAGTTTTTGGATGCTATGGAAAATTTGCGCGATATATCTTCTGAACTCAGGGATTACAGTCAAAGCCTTGATAATGATACAGCACGTTTAGATGAGATTCAAGAACGCTTATTTTTAATGGATAAATTAAAGCGCAAATACGGTGGAACCCTTGAGTCTGTTTTGAAAAGTTACGAAGAATTTTCTACAGAACTTTCAAATATAGAGTTTTCAACAAAAAATGTAGAAGAGCTGGAAAAAGAAATTACATCAATTAAGTCTGAATTAACAGCTCTTGCATGTGAAATTACCGAAAATCGCAGTAATTATGCTCAAGTCTTATCAGTGTTGATTCAGGATAAGTTAGCAGTGTTGGAGCTTCCTAAAGCAAGATTTGAAATAAGAATAACTCCAAAAAATTTATCTTCAAACGGTGCTGATAACGTTGAATTTATGATTTCAACAAATGTATCGGAAGACTTAAAGCCGTTAGCAAAAGTTGCTTCAGGCGGTGAAATTTCGCGTGTCATGCTTGCTATAAAATCTATTTTTGCTCAAAATGATGAAATTGACACCGTAATTTTTGATGAAATTGATACGGGAATTTCAGGTAAGGCGACTCAAAGTGTTGCCGATGAGATGGTTGAATTAGCTAAATCTCATCAGATAATTGTTATTACACACCAGGCAATTATTGCTTCAAAAGCAGACAAACACTTCTATGTACGTAAATCCCAAGCTGATGAAACAAAAGTTGAAGTTTATGTCTTAACAGGTGATAACAGAATTAAAGCGTTGGCGGAATTAGCAGGCGGCACGATTAATGAACAGTCTATTGAATTTGCAAAATCGCTTATTGAAACGTAATTAAGAAAGGGGAGTTATATATGATTTGTCCAAAATGTAATGTCGCATTAGAAACTTTGCGTATAAAAAGTGTTACTGTTTATTATTGTAAAACTTGTAAAGCTATGTGGGTTTCATTTCCGATGCTAAAGAAGCTTGGTGCGATGCTTGATTTAAAAACAGAATTGCTAAATCCTGTTGAAATGGAATCTATTAATGTTAAAGAAGCTCCAAGGGCATGTCCTGAATGTACCAAATCTATGGATAAAGTTTACTTTAACGGAATACTTGTTGATAAGTGCTCTGAATGTAACGGTGTTTGGTTTGATAACGGAGAATTATCAAAATATTTTGCTTTCTTTATGAAAAATCCTGCAAAATTAACTGATAATGTTACTTTTATAAAAGAAATTTGCAGTATGGAGCCGAAAAAAGAACCTGAATTTCATGAATTGGAAATCCAAAGTAAAGAAGTCGAAAAACCTGTACTGTCTGTTAACGGTTTTTTTGTTGCATTTTGTTTGTTAGCTGTTATCGCAGTAAGTTTATTACTGGTGATGGTATCCCCGTTATTTGCTGCACTTATTCCTATTTTAGTTATTGTTTCGGTATTAGTTTGTGCAGGGTTTAAGATTTTAAAGCCTCAGGAAGCGTTTGTTCTTACATTATTTGGTAAATATCTGGGAACCTTACGCGGGGCAGGTTTTCACTGGGTTAATCCGCTTGCTGTCAGCGTAACTCCGTTTACTCCAATTTCATTAAAAGCTATGACTTTAGAAAATGGTAAACAGAAGATTAATGATCAAATGGGTAATCCTATAGAAGTCGGAATTATCGTAATTTGGGAAGTTCAAGATACAGCTAAGGCAATTTTTAATGTTGAAAATTACAAATCGTTTATTTCGGCTCAAAGCGATTCTGCGCTTAGAAATATTGTCAGAATGTATCCCTATGATGCTCCGGAAGCTTCAGGGGTTCAATCATTAAGAGGTGACAGCGCTGAAATTTCTGCTAAATTAAAAGCTGAAATTCAACGTAATGTGAGAGTCGCAGGTATAAGAGTTGTTGATGCCAAAATAACCCACCTTGCTTATGCTCCCGAAATTGCGGTTGCAATGCTTCAAAGACAACAGGCTGCAGCTGTTATTGATGCGAAAAAGGCTATCGTAGACGGCGCTGTAGGTATGGTTGAAATGGCTTTAAACAGATTAAGTTCTAATAATGTTGTTCAACTTGATGAGGTTGAAAAAGCTAAAATGGTTAATAATCTTCTTGTGATACTTTGCAGTAATAAAGAAGCTCAGCCTGTTATAGGAAACAGACATTAAGATTTAATAGGGGGCGAATCCTTATGGCTTCGCCCTTTTCTGTTTGCCCTGTGCTTTGGATACAAAAAATAAAACTGATACAGAAAAGTTCCTATATCAGTGATGAAAGATGATGAATTTTACAACTATGAGTATGATTAGTTTTCTATGTAGTCTTTAAGATGTGCAAATTTCTCATTATGTCTTAATTTGTTTATTGCTCCCTCTTCTATTTGCCTGATTCTTTCTTTAGAATACCCCATAATGTTTCCCAGTTGTGCAAGTGTTTTAGGGCTTGAAGAATTTATTCCGAATCTGTGTATTAAAACTTTTTGCTCCCGTTTGGTTAGACCTTCTAATATTTGCGGTATTCCGTTTTGTAATAAATTTTTTTTTGTTTGTTCTTCAGGAGAGTTACATGATTTATCTTCTATGTAGTCGCCTAAACATAAATCTTCTGTTACCGAGGTTTCTAAGCTTATCGGTTCAAGTAAAATTGCTTGTTTTATTTTTTTTAGTTTCTGAATGCTTATTTCTAAATGCTCTGCTAACTCAGAATCAGTAGGTTCTCTGTCAAATTTTGTTGATAATGTTGTATATGCTTTTTTATATTTTCTTATCTTATCAGCCATATGAACAGGGATTCTTATTGATTTTGAATTGTTTGCGATTGACCTTATTATTGCCTGTTTTATCCACCAGGTTGCATATGTTGAAAATTTGAAATTCTTTGAATAGTCAAATTTTTCAGCAGCCCTTATTAGTCCGATTGAACCTTCCTGTACTAAATCCATAAACAGTACGCCTTGTCCGACATATTTTTTTGCAATGCTTACTACAAGTCTTAGGTTTGCCTGAATAAGTTTTCGTTTTGCCATGTCTGATTTTTCTTCTTTAATTTCTTTCCCAAGAGTTTTTTCTTCATCAGATTTTAGAAGTTTAATTTTACCTATTTCTTTTAAGTATATTTGTAAAATATCGTCTTCATGTGCGATTGCGCAGAAAGTTTTAATCTCACTATCATCTGTTGTATCAATTATTTCAGGGTAGAATTTTTCACGGTCGAAATTCTCTAAAGTAATTCCCACAACTACCTCCAACTACTATTTATAAATCCTTATACTTATATAGACGAAACTTTTTCAAAAAAGTTTCAATAAATCTCTTGACATTAGATTTTGTTCCTGATAATATAAATCTTGCGAAGAGCAATAATACACAGCAGAAAATTAAATAGTAAATTGGGTGTTTAGCTCAGTTGGTAGAGCGTCTCCCTTACAAGGAGAGGGTCGGGGGTTCAAGTCCCTCAACACCCACCATTTAAAAGAGCCTTAACTGGTTCTTTTTTATTGCAATAATTACATAAAAAAGAGGCTTGTTTCAGCCTCTTCTTTTTTAAACTATATTATCAACGTTATCCATTCGCTTTTGGGTTTCATGTTTTACTATTTTTCTTGTCATATAAACCAATAAACCTACGCCCAGCAATATTATAAATGCTATGGCAAATCCGCTGTATCTTACATATTGAAGTTTAATCTCGGTAGGTCCGTTTTCTTTAACATTCCAGGTATAAACATTTCCTTCAAAAGCGTTATCTGCGTTATTGTAAGATGCAAAAGAAGGAACTCTTATTGATATTTTCATTTCAGGTTTTTGAGCCTCTTTTGAGGTTTCATTATTAATTTCTTCTATTGCTTCATTTGTAAATTCTTTTGTATCATCATCTAAGTTTGCTTCAATAGAATCTTCTCTATCCTGAGGAGCTTCCATTTCATCCATATCACCATATTTTTGGTAATATTCAGGTTGAAGTGTTTTTGAATCAGAATTTTCTGTTTTATCTTCAAATGGTGTAACTTTCTTTAAATTATTTTTATAATTATAAGTTAAATCTATATTATATGATGAAATCAGGAAGTTTTTCTTTATTTCAATAAATTTCCCGCTTTCAAGGTTTGAACTAAACCCAAGAGATGATAAATCTAGATCCTGATTAGAAAGATTTTTTACTGTTTTGGTAGCTTTTATGCTTGATTGTTCTTTGTCAAATATTGTTTCAACTTTGTAATTATCATCAAGAAAGTTTTCGTAATTTTTCATAATAGTTTGTGCCGTAGAATCTCCGGCATCATTTAGCTTTCCTTTATAGGCAAGCTCGGTAACTACTTGAGCAGATTTATTATCATTGATTGTTATTTCGGTATTAACATTCACGCACCCTGCAAGTAACGGTGCTAAAATCATAACTGTTAATAACATTTTTTTCATAACTAACTCTCCCTGTGTCGTGATATAAAATTATGATATCATAATTCTTTCGATATGTTAAATTATAAAGAATATTTAAGGTATAATGCTTTTATGAAAATTAATGATGAATATATATTAAAAATAGAAAAGATTACAAATTCAGGCGCAGGGCTTTCAAGGGCTGAAGATTTTGTTGTGTTCGTTGAAAATACCTGCTCTGGGGATTTGGTAAAAGTCAAAGTTTCAAAAGTTAATAAATCTTTTGCAACCGCAAGTGTTTTGGAAATAATTGAACCTTCAAAACATAGAACTCAGCCGTTTTGTCCTATGCAAAAAGTTTGCGGAGCATGCCAGTTGCAATATATAGACTATGATTATCAATTGCACATAAAAAAAGAAATAACCGAAGATGCGATACGAAAAATCGGAGGTTTGGATATTGCGATTAATGAAACAATTCCAAGTCCTGAGGTAAAAAATTATCGCTGTAAGATTCAATATCCGATTTCAAGAACAAAAAATTCCGGAAGAATTTTAGCAGGTTATTATAAGCCGAAAAGTCATGAGATTATTAATATTAAATATTGTCCGATTCAGCCTGAGATTTGCGATAAAATAATTGAATTTATCAGAGAAAGAGCTTTTGATTACGGTATTTCAGGATTTTTTGAGAAAAATCATACGGGTGAATTAAGGCATGTTGTTATAAGAAGTTCAAGATATACAGGGAAAAATCTTGTTGTGTTAGTCGTAAACGCTACAAAAACATTTGACAGATTAAATGATTTTGCAAAAGCTATATATGATGAGTTTGAAGAGGTTTCAGGGGTTTGTGTTAATTTTAACTCTAAAAAGACAAATGTAATTATGGGTTCAAAATCTGAATGTATTATTGGCAGTGATTATATTGAAGAAAAAATTATTGATAAAGTTTTCAGGATTGGCGCAAATACGTTTTTTCAGGTTAACCCTAAAAGTGCTGAAAATATTTTTAAATATGTAAAAAATTATATTGCAGATAATTTTGATTCACCTATTGTGCTTGATGCTTACGCCGGGATAACATCATTCGGGATAGTTGTATCAGAGATTAGTAAAAAAGTTGTCAGTGTTGAAGAAAATAAGGATTCATGTGATTTAGCAAGGGTTGTTATTAAACAAAACAATGTTTCTAATGTTGAAATTCACAATATGGATGCTGGAAAATTTTTTGCAAAAGAAAAACGTAAGTTTGATGTTGTAATTCTTGATCCGCCACGTAAAGGTTGCACTGAAGAATCATTAAACGAGACTCTGCGCTTATCAAAAAATACTATTATATACGTAAGCTGTAACCCTGCGACTTTAGCCAGAGATTTAAAATATTTAACTCAAAAAGGTGCTAAAGTTGAAAGTATTCAGCCTTTTGACATGTTTTGCCACACATACCATGTTGAAAATGTTGCGATAATTAAGATTTAGCTTTTGCTTCTTTTTTTGGACCGTATTCGGCTATTGTTGCATTAATATCATTTTGAACTTTCATGATTGTATCTATATCATCCATTCTGTGGCGTTTCAGTTCCTCAATCTTGTATTTTCTTGCTTGAGCTATATCTGATGTGTATATCGTTTTGTCATCTCGTTCCTGATATAAAAGAGATGCTTTTATTTGCTCAATAAGTTGTTCATCGTAGTCATTTGTTTTAACTTTTTCTATTTCATCTTTATAATGTAAAGGTATTTTATTTCTTATACCTTCAGCTAAACCTTTTAAAGACAAGCAATTACTTTGTGATAATTCTACCGGCTGTCTGAACGGATCGTTTAAATAATCTGCATTTTTTGCATTGGTAAATAACGGTATTGAAATATTTGAGCATAAAATATTTGAAATAATTTTTATATTATTTTTTACTCTATGTGCAGGACTATGTTGTTCAGGGTCTTCAACTTTTGCAATATGTAAGCTGTCTTTTAATTCACGTCTGATATTGTATGAATACTTAGATTCTGCAATTTTCGCATTAGCAGTTTCTTTACCGAAAAGAATTATAACTTCCATAGGCGGAGCTTTCTTTTTGGTTTTATCTTTTAATCTGAATTGAATATCTTCATAACCTGTCGGTAGAGGGTCGCTTACGTATTTGCGAAGTTCAGGTCTTAAGCCTTGAAGTTCAGTTTCTGTTACATCAGCAAGTCTTATATCAAAATCGGGTTTTCTTGTTCCCGGAACTTTTGCAATTTCGTAGCCTCTCTCATCCAATTCTTTGATGATGTCATCAATTAATTTAAAATCATGCGGATTTTTAACATATAAAGTAGAACGAACTCTATCAAGTGGTTTAGAACCGCTTCTAATCAGTTTTGAAACAAATGAATTGGTACTTTTAACAGGAGCATGTTCACAGTATTCTCTGTCAAATTCTACTCCGCGATCAGAAAATTTCATTGCAATTGATTCAAGAATATCCATTAATCTGTTGCTGTAAATTGTATATTCAGGAATCTTTTTTTCATAAGAAGCTTCTACAAAATCAAGTATTTTTGTTTTAGTGGTTATATTTTCGTGTTCTAAATCTTTATTTTTAGCAGTAAAAGATACACTATCTGCCTTTAATTCAGTATGAATTAAAGGCATAACACTTGTGTTATGCGAAAAATTTTGATATTTATATTTATTACTCGTAAATAATGACGGTGTTAAAAGTTGTATATTCATTAAAAATTCCTACCTTCTTCTCAATGAAAACATATAAAGAAATTTTTTTGACATATTTGTAACATAAATTTACAACTTTAAAATTTGGTCAAAATATATGTTTGTATTATCATGTAGGGGTACAGTTGTAATTAAGTTATAGTAAAAATAAGGAGGGTAAATAATTATGCCGGGAAAAACAATTACAGTTGACGGTAATTACGCTGCCGCTCACGTAGCTTATGCTATGAGCGAAGTTTCAGCAATCTACCCAATCACACCTTCATCTACTATGGGTGAATGGATTGATGAATGGGCTTCACAACACAAGAAAAATATTTGGGGCAAAGAAGTAAGAGTTGCCGAAATGCAATCAGAAGCAGGTGCAGCAGGTGCTGTTCACGGTGCTTTGGCTGCTGGTTCTTTAACTTCTACTTATACAGCTTCTCAAGGTTTACTTTTGATGATTCCTGTAATGCACAAAGTTGCAGGTGAAATGCTTCCTACAGTATTCCACGTTGCTGCTCGTGCTTTAGCAGCTCAATCATTAGCAATCTTTGGTGACCACACAGACGTTATGGGATGCCGTAATACAGGTTTTGCAATGTTAGCCGCTAACTCAGTTCAAGAAGAAATGGATTTGGCTCTAGTTGCTCACTTAGCTACATACAAAGCTAAAGTTCCGTTCTTACAATTCTTCGACGGATTTAGAACATCTCATGAAGTTCACAAAATTGAAGAAATTTCTTATGAAGATATTAAATCATTAGTTGAACCTAAATATATTGAAGAATTCAGACAAAGAGCTTTAAGACCTGAAGCTCCTCAATGTAAAGTCGGTGCTCAAAATACCGATGTATACTTCCAAGGTCGTGAAACAGTTAACAAATACTATGATGCAGTTCCTGATATTGTTCAGGAATATATGGATAAAGTTGCTAAAGTTACAGGCAGACAATATCATCCGTTTGATTATGTCGGAGCACCTGATGCTACTGATGTCATAGTTGCAATCGGTTCAGGTTGTGAAACTATCGAAGAAACAATTGAGTACTTAAATTCAACCAGAGGTACTAAGTATGGTTTGGTTAAGGTTAGATTATACAGACCGTTTGATGTTAAACGTTTCAACGAAGCTTTACCTAAATCAGTTAAACGTATTGCAGTTCTTGACAGAACAAAAGAACCGGGTTCAATCGGTGAACCTTTATACTTAGATGTTGTTGCAGCTTTGGAAAACAAAGATATCAGAGTTATCGGCGGACGTTACGGTTTATCTTCTAAAGAATTTACTCCGTCAATGGTTCTTGCTATTTACAAACACTCAGAAAATAACGGATTCCACGGATTTACTGTTGGTATCGAAGATGATGTTACTCATAAATCTTTGAAAATTGACGAACACATCGTTACAGAACCAAAAGGTACTACAAATTGTATGTTCTGGGGCTTGGGTTCTGATGGTACAGTTGGTGCTAACAAAAACTCAATCAAGATTATCGGTCAATATACAGATAAAGATGCTCAAGCATACTTTGCTTATGATTCTAAAAAATCATTCGGTGTTACCGTTTCTCACTTAAGATTTGGTGACAGTCCGATTAAATCAACATATTTAATCACCGCACCTGATTTTGTATCTTGCTCTGCTCACTCTTATGTCGGAAGATATGACCTGTTAAAAGGTATTAAAGAAGGCGGAACATTCTTACTAAACAGTCCATATTCTAAAGATGAAGCTTTTGCTCACTTAACACGTGATATGCAAAAAACTATCATTGATAAGAAAATCAAATTCTACAACGTAGATGCTGAAAAACTTATCAAAGAACAACCGGGCTTAAGAGGTAAAGGTGCAAATACCGTTATGATGGTAGCTTACTTCAAAGTTTCCGGAATTATTCCGTTTGAACAAGCTCTTGAGGGTATGAAAGCTATGACAACAAAAACCTTTAAGAAAAAAGGCGACGATGTTGTTAACATGAATTTAGCTTTAATTGATGCAGCTGTTAACGCAACTGAAGAAGTTCCTGTTCCATCTACATTAGACGGCGTAGGTTGTGTTGATGATGTTCAATTGTTACCTGAAAACGCTTCAGAATTTGCTAAGAAAATCATAGAACCTTCAATGAGATTAAAAGGTGATGATATTCCTGTATCAGCAATGAGCGTTGATGGTGTAATCCCTACAGGTACTGCATGTCTTGAAAAACGCGGTATCGCACCTCGAGTTCCTCATTGGAACAGCGAATTTTGTATTCAATGCGGAATTTGTGCTTCAGCTTGTCCGCACGCTGCAATCAGAACTAAATTAATTGAAGATAAAGACTTGAAAGATGCTCCGGAATCATTCAATACAATCCCTGCAAAACCGGCTTTGGCTGATGAAAAATTCAAAGTTCAGGTTTACTGTGAAGATTGTACAGGATGCGGTGTTTGTATCGACCAATGTCCTATGTCTAAAAACCCTGAAAAAGCAGCTTTAACATGGTCAACAATCGAAAAAGAAGTTGAAGATTGTGAACTTGTTAATGAAAAATTCTTTGATGAATTGCCTGACAACTTTATGGGTAAAAACACAACTAAAACAATTAAAGGTGCTATGTTAAGAAAACCTTTATTTGAGTTCTCAGGCGCTTGTGCTGGTTGTGGTGAAACACCTTATGTTAAATTGGTTTCTCAATTATTCGGTGAAAACGCAATTGTAGCTAACGCAACAGGTTGTTCTTCAATCTACTCAGGTACATTCCCGACAATTCCTTATACAACTAATAAGGATGGTAGAGGTCCGGCTTGGGCTAACTCATTATTTGAAGATAACGCTGAATTTGGTTACGGTATGAGATTAGCTGTTAACCAAAACAGAGATACTTTAAAATCTTATGTTGAAAAAGTTCTTGAAAATGACAAAACACCTGCTGATTTGAAAGAAGCATTAGAAGGTGCAATGGCTCATTTTGATAACTCAAAAACAGAAGATGCTGTTAAAGCTCAAGATAAAGCAAAAGAAGTTCTTGCTAAATACGCTGATGTTGATTGTGAAGACTTAGCAAAAGTAAGAGAACTTCAAGATTACTTCACTGATAAATCAATCTGGATTATCGGTGGTGACGGTTGGGCAAATGATATCGGATACGGCGGTATTGACCACGTATTGGCTCAAAACCAAAACGTTAATATCCTTGTTCTTGATACCGAAGTTTACTCAAATACAGGCGGTCAAGCTTCTAAATCAACACCTACAGGTGCTGTTGCGAAGTTTGCTACAGGCGGTAAACAAACTTACAAAAAGAACATGGGCTTAATGAGTATGTCTTATGGTTATGTTTATGTTGCATCAGTTGCGTTAGGTGCTGATAGAGCACAAACTCTAAAAGCATTCCAGGAAGCTGAAGCTTATAACGGACCATCAATAATCTTTGCATACGCTCCATGTATCGCTCACGGTATCGATATGAGTAAAACTCAAACCGAACAAAAACGTGCAGTTGAAGCAGGATACTTCCCGTTATACAGATACAACCCTGCAAATGAACAACCGTTCACTTGGGATGCTAAAGATCCTAAGGGAAGTTACCAAGACTTCATCAGAAGCGAAGGTCGTTATAAATCATTATTGAAAACTAACC
>CAMDYM010000039.1 GCA_945910425.1 uncultured Candidatus Melainabacteria bacterium
ACTTTAAGCGGTACGGCAAAAGATAATGCTTTGTTAAGCCGATTCGGTGTAACATCTAACTCGCAAACAGGTCTTGCCCAGTTTGTCGAAGCAGGCGCAGGTGATATTTCGGTGACAGGGGATAATAAAGAACAACCTGACACCATAGAAATGAAAGATAAAACTAACGGTCAAACAAATACATATACATACCAAAAGATTTCAGAAACAGATATTCAGAACGGCTATGTAACAATAAACGGACAACAGGTTAATATTGATAAAAGTCAGTTTGAAGGAAAAACAGGACCGTTTTATATCCTTGCCTCTGCGACAAATGAAAGCGGAACAAGCATTAAAAAGGGACATAATGAAGTATTCAAACTTGATTTACAAAAAACCGACAATAGTTACAGTTATAACCTTGTCCAAGAGTCCGGAATGGAAGGCAGCGGCAAGAGCAGCGTAACATACTCTCAAACAGGTGCAAGACCTAACATTTCAGGAGCCTCAAGGGGAGCCGGAAGAAGAGTAAATGTTCCGTCAAACTGGACAAGAATAAGTGCAAGTGATGCAAACAATTACGCTACACAATTCCCGGCAGGCACCAAAGTCAATGATATAATGGATAAATTAGGCATATCTGGATTACCTTCAGATTTTGCGGAAAAGAATCCAAGTATCTTTGACATCAATACAATGCAGGTAAAACCAAATGCAAATTGGACAAAATTAGACATTCCGCCTGCCGAAACATAATATAAATCATTACAACAATATAAATAAATCCTTTTAATCAAAACTTGTTTATAGTAACATCTGATTAAAAGGATTTATACTATGCAATTTATAGACAAGGCTAAAATAAAAATAAGTTCAGGCAAAGGCGGCAACGGAGTTGTCGCCTGGCGCCGTGAAAAGTTTGTAGATAAAGGCGGACCCGCAGGCGGTGACGGGGGAAAAGGCGGAAGTGTTTACTTAATTGCTGATGAAGGTTTATCAACTTTGCTTGATTTCACTTACCGTTCAATATTTAAAGCCGATAACGGAGAAAACGGGTTCAAAAAAAGTATGCACGGAAAAAGTGCTAAGGATTTATATATAAAAGTTCCTACAGGCACAATCGTCAAAGACTTAAAAAGTGGTAATATCATTGCCGACCTGACAAAACACGAACAAACAGTACTTGTTGCTCAAGGCGGAAGAGGCGGAAGGGGAAACATTCACTTCTGCACCCCGCAAAATCGTGCTCCTCAATACTGTGAACCGGGAGAACCGGGAATTGAACGTGAATTACAATTAGAACTAAAACTACTTGCAGATGTCGGATTATTAGGATTCCCGAACGCGGGTAAATCAACTTTTATCAGCAGAGTTTCTGCGGCAAAACCTAAAATTGCGGATTATCCATTTACAACAATTACGCCAAACCTAGGCGTTGTAAGAAAAAGTACAGGCGACGGATACGTAATCGCTGATATCCCCGGGCTTATCGAAGGAGCATCAGAAGGTGTAGGCTTAGGTCACGACTTCTTACGACATGTTGAGCGCTGCAGATTTTTGCTTCACATAGTAGACGGAACCGAACACGACCCTATTAATAATTACAAAATTATAAACAAAGAACTTGAAAAATACTCTGAAAAACTTTCAAAACTCTGTCAAGTGGTTGCAATAAATAAAATCGATTCAATTCCTGAAGAAATTCAAGAACATCTGGTTGAAGAATTTAAGAAAATCGGGGTTGAACCGTATTTAATCTCAGCTGTGACAGGCGAAAATCTTGATAAAATCAAACACGAATTAGAGAAAAAAGTTGACGAGATTGAAAAACCGCAATCGGAAGTTACGGTAGAAGAAGACTTAGATGCAACCAATAACGATGATGGGTATTGGGATGTCCAAAAGTTAAACAAAGATACATACCTGATAACAGGCGGAAGGATAATCAGAATAACTCAAGTTACAGACCCGAGAAGCTCTGAACAAGTTATAAGACTTCAAAACATAATGAAGGGTATGGGAATTATGGATGAACTTAAACGACTTGGTATCCAAAACGGAGATACAATTATTGTAGGAAAACTTGAACTTGAGTACTGGGATGACGAAATGTATTCATAAAATATAAATCATTGACTTATAACCGTACAAACGCTAAAATTAAATAGTACAGAAAAGAAAAGAGGGATAAATTATGGCAAGATTAATAAGACCTACATGGGCAGTAAGATGCGTACAATCAGGATGCAAATGCTTGTTTGAAGTAGCTAAATTGGAAGACGGAAAACAACAGGAAGTTGTATGCCCAAATTGCGGAGAACATTACGTTTATCCTATTTATGACAACGAGGATGACGATAACAAATAATAATGTTTAACAATACAGACAAAAGATACAACCAATTCAGTGCATATTTAAAGAATAAGTTTGGAGCAAAGGTTTACAAGATAACACTTGATGCAGGCTTTTCATGTCCGAACAGGGACGGAACAATATCCACGGGAGGTTGTATTTTTTGTGATGAAGGGGGAAGTTTTTCTCAGGCGCATTCAAACCTTCTTTCTATAGAAGAACAAGTTGATATTGGGGCAGAAACTCTTCATAACAGGTTTAAAGCTGAAAAATTTATGTCATATTTTCAAGCCTACACAAACACCTACAAACCCGTTAACGAACTTGAAAAAATTTACAAATCAGCACTTCGCCATCCTAATGTTGTCGGACTTTCCATAGGCACAAGACCCGATTGTGTGGATAAGGATAAACTTGAACTAATTTCGGGTATTTCAAAAGATTATTACACCTGGATTGAATACGGATTGCAATCAATCCATAATAAAACATTATTAAAAATTAACCGCGGACATGATTTTGACTGTTTTCTCAGGGCTTATGAAAAAACAAAAGAAAAAGGAATAAATGTCTGTGTTCATGTAATTTTCGGGTTATGGGAAAGCCGAGAGGAAATATTACAAACTGCCCAAAAGCTTGCGCAGCTTAACGTTGACGGGGTAAAAATTCACATGCTTTGCGCGCTAAAAGATACAAAACTTTCAAAGCTTTATGAAGAAGGTGAAATCGACTTTATGAGTGAAGAAGAGTATGTAAAATTATGCTGTGATTTTTTGGAAATTTTACCGCAGACAACAACTATACACAGGCTTGCAGGTAACGGATTAAAGAAAAATTTAATAGCTCCGCGCTGGCTTGGTGCAAAGCTTGACTGTCTTAACAAAATAGACAGGGAATTTCTTAACAGAAATTCATTTCAAGGCTCAAAATACTTTACAAACGACCTTTAATGTGAAATAATGTATATGTTAATTGTAACAAATTATTAATAAGCTTTTAGTGTAATAGCAAAAAAAATCTTTCCCGTGCATTAAAACGGGTAAATAAATATTTACAGGTAGTGAGGAATTACAATGTTAACAATCCAACCAAACTTTACAACAAAACAATACACTCAAAAGTCTCAACGTCCTCTGCATTTTAAAGGTGAAGATGAAATCACCGAAGAATACATCAAAAGTAAACAAGACTTTTATGAAGAACAAGGCAAAAAAGCCGAAAAGATTATCAATGACGATAGATCTCCCGAAGCCTTAAAAAAAGGGATGCGTCTTGTTAAAATTTTTGCAGACGGCATATGGGAAGGATTAGCAGTTCTTTGGGGTGCCAGAGTCGGTTCTAATTTTGTTAAAGGTTCAACAATTAAAGGTATTAATTCTAAAGCCGCTAAAAATATCGGAAAAGGTTTCAAAGCAGTAGGCGGATATATTGCAAAAGGTTTTGAAAAATTATCTCAATCAGGTTTGGCTAAAAAAGCAGGTGAGCTTGTTGAAAAATTAGATAATACAAAATTCGGTAAATACATAGTTTCTGCCGGAAAAGCTATTATAAATGCAGTTAAATCAGCTGGCAGATTTGTAAGAGGTAAAATTGATAAAATAAAAGGTACTAATGTTGAAGCCGCTTACGACAAAGTTACAAAAGGAGCATCAACCGCATTAGGTGTCGGTTCAGGTGCTGCAGCTTCATACAGTACGGCAATGAAAACCAGTCCTGCAAAAACAGATGTTGTTGAAGATAATGAAGATATCTCTGACAAAAATCTTGAAGACGAAATAGATGAACTGGACGAAGACCTTGAAGATGAAATTGGAGGGGATGAATAATGACTACGACAATACAATTTAATCAAAGAACACAACAATATCCTTCTTCAACAGGAAATAAAACAAAAACAGACCAAGTTGCAGCAGGCGTTGGCGGAGCCGCAGGTGTAACAACTTCAGCTACCAAAATGGCAGGTAAAAGAGGTCTTTCGTTACAAAAAATGATGGCAAACGTTACAAGTACTGCCGAAAGAGTATCAGAAAACGCTGAAAAAGCAACAACTTTATGGGGCAAATTCAAGAAAAATACAACAATCTTTACTAAAGACATTTTAGCAAGATTTAAAGCTTTAGAAAACACTAAATTTATCGGCGCAATAGTAAAAAGCCCTATAGTTAAAAAATCAGCAGCTCTATTTGGTGGTGCTTTAGCATTCTTTGTTCTTGTAACAGGGGTTAACAAAGCAGTAAAAACATCTGTTCAGGCAGCAGGAGATATCAAAAATAAAGTTGAAAACTTAAGAACAGCTGCATAAGTTATAAAAATTGTTAAATAAAAAAAATCGTGCTAAACTAAGTTTATGCACGATTTTTTATTGAAAGAATTATCAAATACAAATATAGAACAAGAGTTGATAAATATTGGCTTTGACAAAACTTATACGCACAAAGCTAAAGACAAATTTGAATATAAGAATTTTAAAATATTTAATCTTACCCCGGCTCAGGCAAACATCCTAAAACAAACCGCACTATCTGTCGGAACTGATTGTGCTACTCACAGAGAAGTAATCACAGGTAAAATAGAAAACTCTAACGCAATACTTGGCGGAAGTATCTCGCAACTTTTAAAAATCGCAAAAAAGCTTGAACACCAACCATTTGGGTTAAAAAAACTCGGAGCTTTGATTATTGAAAAATGTAATTATTATCCCCCGCAAAAAACAAAGATTATGGGAATTTTAAATATCACAACAAATTCTTTTTCTGACGGCGGTAAATATTACGATACAGAGAATGCCATAAAACAACTTAATCAACTGATAGAAGACGGAGCAGATATTATTGATATCGGAGCAGAATCTACAAAACCTTATTCTCAAGCGGTAAGTACCGACAAGCAACTGGAAAAACTTGTTCCTGTATTAGAATATATAAAAGCTAATAATATACAAACTCCGATAAGTATTGATACAAGAAGCGCGGAAGTTGCGCGAAAATGTATTGAACTTGGCGCAAATATAATAAATGATGTTTCAGGATTTGACTACGACCCGAAAATGGTTGACATAATTGTTCAAAATCCGGAGGTAAAAGTTATAATTCAACATTCACAAGGCTCACCTGAAAACATGCAGGATTCTCCCCAATACGAAAACCTTATGGATGAAATTTACACTAACTTAAAAAATAAAGTTGATTATGCAAATTCAAAAGGAATACAAAAAGAAAATATAATAATTGACCCCGGGATAGGATTTGGCAAAACAAAATCTCACAATTTAGAAATTATACGCCGATGGAAAGAATTAAAAACAATCGGATGTCCTGTTTTGATAGGCTTATCAAGAAAGTCAATGCTTGAAATGCCAGATGCAACAAACGAAGATAAAGATATATATACTCTTGCGCTAAATAGCATCCTAATAAATGACAATATTGATTACATAAGAGTTCACAATGTAAAATTACATAAGAAATTTCAAAACATTTTAGAGTAGCACTCCTGAATAATTTATAAATTTTAAAAGTTATTTAATAATGACTTTATGAAATTTCAAGCACTCAAGAGTTTCGGATTACTGGTACTTATAATTTTTATTCTATTTTCAATATATATGTACCTAAACCACACATATATCAAGGCTGAATTTAAGAAAATGGATCCAATGCCTTCTAAAATGGGAGTTTATTATAAGGGTTACAAACTCGGAACAACGACTAAACTTCGTATCTCAAAAGACTTTAAAACAACTTATTTATACATAAGACTTAATCAGCGCGGGCTTGAACTGCCTAAAAATATCTCCGTCAGGATTAAAAATTACGACGAGGATACAAAATATGTAGATATAATCTACCCAAGCGCGCCAATGCTTAAATATATTAAATCAGGTGACATTATAAAAGGAGAATCAGGTTTTACTTTCAGCGGAATTTCAGACATTAACCAGGCTCACCTTGATGATTTATCAGAAAAAGGTGAAAATTTACTGAGTTCTGCTACAAAAGCAACAGACTCTCTAACAGATATGTTTGATTTAATAACAGAAATTTTAAGCGAAAATCGTGAAAACATACATTATTCAACAACCAGTCTAAAAAACAGCATGGCAAATCTTGAAACTACAACTTCAAACCTTAAAGACTTATCATCAAAAGTTAACGACGAAATAACAAGACAAACCATCAAAAACAGCGCCCAAAATCTTGAGCAAATAACGTCAAACTTTGCATACTCTTCGAAAGATTTTATATCAATTTCAGGCAACTTTAACAAAACAAGCTCTGATTTTTCTGTTCTTATACCTAAATTAAGCCTACTGATTGATGCCGTTCAGCTTGTTGTCTGCAACGTAAATGATATAATTGTAGGCGTTAAAAAGACTCTTCAACAAAAATTTGGCGGAGCAAGACTTATTTTCGGCAAACCGATTAAAGAATGACCCCTCACCCTGCCCATCTCCCCCAAAGAGGGAATAATTAAAATTACCTCATTACATCTTTCATGCAATCTAAAGCAACATCCGTTACAAAATCCATATCATCAGGCTGAATTATAAGCGGAGGATTGAAATAAATAACATCACCCAAAGGTCTTAATAAAACACCCTTTTTCAATGCTTTTTTGTAAATTTGATACCCTAAACGCAAATTTGAAGGGTAAGCTTCTTTTGTATTTTTATCTTTCACAATCTCAACTGCATTAATAAGCCCGATATGACGAACTTCACCGACATAAGACAAAGATGCAAACTTTTCATTAATAATTTTGTTAAAGTATTTTGCGTTTTCAACAGCCTTCGAAATTATTTGTTCATCTTTTAAAATATTTAATACTTCAATTGCCGCAGAGCAAGCTAAAGGATTACCGGCATAAGTATGAGAATGCATAAAGGCTTTACCCTTGCCGTAATCATCGTAAAACGCGTCATAAATATCTTGAGTTGTAACACAAATTGACATAGGCATATAACCGCCCGTTAAGCCTTTTGAAAGACACATAATGTCAGGAGAAACACCCGCATGGTCAAAAGCAAACATTTTTCCTGTCCTACCATACCCCGTTGCAATTTCATCGGCAATCAAATGAACATTATACTTATCGCACAGCGCCCTTAGCTTTGTTAAATAAAGCGGAGGATAAATCTTCATCCCCGCAGAACCTTGAAGTAACGGTTCAACAAGCATTGCACAAGTTTCATCCCCGAACTTTTCAAAAGTTTTTTCTGCACGCTCAAAACATTCGCAAGTACAATTATCACGGCACTTCCCGTAAGGACACCTAAAACAATCAGGGCCGTCAACCCTTACAACATCCATTAAAATAGGTTTATAGATTTCAGAATACAAGTCACATGCCCCAACTGACAACGCGCCGATTGTTTCACCGTGGTAAGCATCAGATAGCGCCATAAATCTTTTCTTTTGAACATTTCCTGTCTGCTGATGATATTGAAAACTCATCTTCATAGACATTTCAATCGCCGCAGAACCGTTATCCGCAAAATTAAACTTACATAAGCCTTTTGGCAAAACTTCCATTAATTTTTGACAAAGGGTTATTGCTGTTTTATGCGTAAAATTTGCAAAAATCACGTGTTCAAGTGTGTCTAATTGTTTTTTCATTGCATTGTTTATACGAGGATTACAATGCCCTAAAAGGTTACACCACCATGAAGATACAATATCTTTATAACAGTTTCCGTCTATATCATATAAATTAATACCCTTAGCATGGTCAACCACAATCGGCGGCAATGTTTCATAATCCTTCATCTGCGAACACGGGTGCCAAATGTATTTTAAATCTTCTTCCTGCCAATTCATACCAAAACCTCCTAGGTAAATAATCCAACTAAATCATCTTTTGAAATATCTAAATCATTATCGCCTTTTGCAACAGTTGCAATAACCTTTACACCAGTTAATTTCTCAACTTGAACTTTATTATCAACATGCATAAAATCATTTTCATCATAATTATTAAAAATAATCCCGAGGATATTAAGTCCTCGTGTTTTTGCATATTCAACCGTTAACAAAACAGAATTTATCGTTCCCAATCCACCGTCTGCAACTATTATAATACCTAAATCAAGAGCCTTAATTACATCAGGCAACAATATCGTTTTGCTATCATCTAACCTAAATGGACATGTAATACCGCCCGCCCCTTCTACAACCATATAATCATAGTTTTCCGATAGATTTTTATAACATTCCTGAATCTTATCAATCTCAATTGTTACCCCTTTTCTGCTTGCTGCCAAATGAGGTGATACAGCTTCTTCAAAGCAATAAGTAACACAATCGTATGGATTAACATTTAGTCCTGCTGTATTTAGTACAAACTCACAATCACCCGGAATCAATTCGCCGTTTTTTTTGTAGACACCACTTAATGCAGGTTTATAATAACCGCAATTCAAGCCAAATTCTCTCATTTTTTTTACTAACAGAGCCGAAATATAAGTTTTTCCAATATCAGTACCGGTTGCTGTAACAAATACAGATTTACTATTCATATCCCATACCTCGTAAATTAAAAGCGGCAACACGATGTCACCGCTTTTATTATATATCAAAAATAATTTATAAATTACAATGCTGTAGCAGAACCATCTAACAAGTAGTCATAGTGTCTGATATCATCATAATTGTTAGGACCGACAGGTTCAGGCTGTGGTTGAGGTTGAGCCTGCGGCTGTTGTGGAGCCGGTTGAACAGGCTGAGCCTTAGTTGATCGTTTACTCAACAATCCGTCAAAGTCAGGTTCAAGAGTTAATTCAAAGTGGAATCTACCCATATGTCTGTGTTGTTCGTAAGCGTTATTAACTAACGGATAGCCCCAATATAAACGAGCACTTAAGTCACCAGGTAACTGAACTCTAACACCCATACCAACAGAGGCTAAGAAGTAACTTCCGTTATAATAATCTTCACCGACATAAGGAAAAATACCTGCGGTATCAGCAAATAATGCACCTTTGATATAGTTTCCGATAAAGCTGTGGATTTCACCGTCCTTACCAGTTCTTGTTCTAGGAAGAAGAGGGAACATTAATTCACCACTGAAGTAGTAACCGCTTTTACCCATCATTACACCTTCAGAATATCCTCTTACAGTTGCCAAACCACCAGTTTGGAATTGATCAAGGTAAGGGATGTGTTTGCTGTTAGGTATAACTTGATAACTACCTCTCAATTGACCGATTACACCATGAGAGAAGTCATGCAATCTTAACAATCCGCCGCTCATTTTGAAGTAGCTTGAATCGCTGTCAAAAATAGGGATTGCCATTGCTGCACCTTGGTTAAAGTACCAAATACCGTATTTTGTATCTTTTCTCAAGTTCAAACCGACATCAATACTTGTAACCTGGTCAGTATCAGCAAAAGGTGATCTTCCTGTAGGACTGATAGCTTCCCATAAATCATCATACTTAGACCAGGTTCTTGCACGTTTGTAATTTAAAGATGCAAAAGTCTTTAATTCAAGACCTCTTTTTCTTACAATCGGTTGGTCATAGTATAAGCTGTAAATATATGAATTACTTCTTAAACCTAAAGCAGTTAAGTATTCAGGACCATGCTTAACTCTTGCAAATGTAGAAGAGTAAGAAAATCCGATTTTACCGTCTTTTTTATTAACAGGTACGTTATAATCAAAGAACGGGCTGACTGCACCGCTTGAGAAGTATGTACCTAAAGACATCTGATCACGTCTGTGGAACAAACTGTCTGCAACGATAGCAGGACCACCTCTTAATTGTCCCGTACTTCTACGACCCGCATTATCCATCATACCGATTAAGTGGAACGGGAAAGTTTCCTGCGCGGTTAATTCAATATCTGTCGTTCCCGGTTGTTGACCCGGTTTTAAGTTAGCAGCAAGGTTAACACCGTCATGATATCTGTTAAAATCAAGAACATCTTGTTCTAAGCTTACGATATCGAATAAGTCGCCTGATTTTTCAGGAATACGGTCTAAAATATATTTATCTCTTGTATATTTGTTATTTTCAACAGTAACAGCACCGATTTTACTTTCAATAAGTTCTATCCTGATATTGCCGTTAGAAACGGTTTGTTCAGGCAAATAAGCTCTTGCCGTTACGTAACCTTTTTCTGCATAAAGGTTATTCAAAGCATTAATAGCAGCCTGAATATCAGACATAAACACGTTACGTCCGACATATTGCCCTATTACATTATTAATTTCATCTCTTGTTAAGATTTCTGACGGAGAAACTTCAATAGAGTTTACATAAACACCTTTTGAGCCTACTTCGTCAATCGTAGCTTTCATATAATCAGGAATAGAATTTGTCGAAGATGCATAATTTGTAACAGGAGAGCCGCCTGTACCGTAGTATCTTCTCTGCTCATACTGATAGTAATCTTCATTACTTCTGCGTTGATTTTTATCATAACGCATCATATCAGCATCGTGAGTAGCAGACCCGCCGACTTCATGCATAACAGGAACTTGCCCGGGAGCAAATCCCGAACCTATATTATTTAATCCGCCACCGACAGCAGCTTCTCCAAACGCATAAGCAGAAGAGCCTAATCCAGAAACAGACAATGCGCAAAGTGCAGAAACCGATAGAACAGCTCCAAGCATTCGATTGTTTTTCTTAATCTTTCTCATTGTATTATTCACCTTCTATATTATATTGTTGTATATCTGTTTATATATCTTCCCAGTATATATTGTGTTACGATTATTGTTAAATAAAAACCTTTTTTTAACTTTTGTTACTATATTTTTACAAAAATTAAATCTGTATATATTTTATACCTACTAACACATTATACAAGATTACAAAAATCATGTAAAGTTATTACAAAAAAAATAAATCAAATGGATTACTAAGTGGAAAATTTAAGATTTTATGCTAATATGATTTTGTTAAAAAGGAGAGATAATTATGAAGAGAAATTTAGGTTTATTTGCATTTACTTTGGCAATTCTTGGTGCATTGACACTAAATACGGTTCAAGCTGCAGAAGTTTCAGTTGCAGTAGTCGATGTTCCTCAAATTGTAAACGCTTCAGCTCAAGTTCAGGCATTAAAGAAAGAACAACAGGCTAAAGCTGATGAAATTGTTAAGTTTATTGAAAAAGCAAGAAAAGATGTAGCATCTATTTCTGATGCTAATAAGAAAAAAGCTGCCGAAGAAAAATATACAAAAGAACTTCAAGCTAAAAAAGAAAAAATGGACAAAGATTACGCAGAAAAATTAAAAGCTATTGACGCTTCTATTTCTCAACAAATTGAAACTCATGCAAAAGCTCAAGGTTACGATGTTGTATTAAGTAAAGGTATCGTTCTTTTTGGCGGTAAAGATATAACAGAAGACATCAAAAAAGTTGTTAAGTAATTAAACTTAATATAATAAAAAAAAAGACCTCTCAAATTGAGAGGTCTTTTTTACGCTTAGATATCTTTATAAGATCCTGCAAACCTGTTTGAATAAACAGTATGCAAAATTTCATGCGCTTTATGAGAACCCGGATATTCAAGATATTCCTGATAAAGTTTTTGAATTGACGGGTTCATATGAGATTTACGAACAGGAAGTTCATTATCTTCTTTATATAAACCTTCCGCACGTTCTTCTTTCGTATGAGAATTATCACAGCTTCTTGGCTGACCGCCGCCGTTTACACAACCGCCCGGACATGCCATAACTTCTAACAGCTGAAAATCTGCTCTGCCTTCTTTAATCTCACGGATAGCCTTTTCTGCCTCAACAAGAGTTGAAACAACTCTAACAACAAGTTTTTGTCCTTTTATATCAAGTTCTATTGTTTTTGAGCGATTAGAGGTTCCTCTCATTTGCTTAATATCAACATCGTTAAGCACCTCACCTGTTGCAAACTCATAAGCTGTACGAGCAGCAGCTTCTGCTACACCGCCTGAAGTTCCAAAAATTGTACCTGCGCCTGAGTATTCACCAAACGGAGAATCATTTGCTTCAGGAGTCAACGATTTAAAGTCAATTCCTGCGGCTTTAATCATCTTGCCAAGTTCCTGAGTTGTTAAAACATAATCCGTTTCAGGTCTTCCGTTTCTGTACATTTCAGGACGTTTACATTCAAACTTCTTGGCTGTACAAGGCATAATCGCAACAACTACAAGATTTTCACGCGCTACATTAAAGTATTTTGGTACCAAATCAACCAAAACCGGTGATAACATGCCCATTGGAGATTTACAGCTTGAAAGATGATGAAGCATATCAGGGTGCTGATCTTCCAAATATTTAACCCAAGCAGGACAGCAAGATGTAAATAAAGGTAAATTCTTACCTGATTTTAATCTTTCAAGAAATTCCGAAGCCTCTTCCATAATCGTTAAATCGGCAGAGAAATTAGTATCAAACACAAGATTAAAACCAATCCTTCTTAACGCAGCATTTATTAAACCGATAGTATTTTCACCTGATTTAAGCCCGAACATTTCACCTAAAGCAACACGAGTTGCAGGTGCCATTTGAACTACAACAGTTTTATCCGGGTTTGTAATCTCTGCCCAAACCTTATCTGTTTCATTTTTAATACTCAAAGCGCCTGTTGGACAAACAGCCGCACACTGTCCGCAATTAACACAGTCAACCTGACCTAAAGGTCTTCCGTTCATCGGCTGAACAAGAGTTTTTGAACCGCGATTAGCAAAACCTAATACAGAATGTCCCTGGAACTCAGAACATGCTCTAACACATGCTCCGCAAAGGATACATTTATTAGGATCGCGAACCAAAGACGGACTTGAGTCATCAACAGGAAGATAATCTTCTAACGCTTTATCAGGAAATCTTATATCTGTAATACCGTATTCCTGAGCATATTGCTGTAATTCACAATTACCGCTTCTTTCGCAGGTTAAACATTTTCTGTCATGATTTGCAAGTAGTAATTCAAGTACTGTTTTTCTGATTCTACGTGTTCTTGCAGTGTTAAGATGAACTTTTAACCCGTTTTCAGGCGGCATTGTACAAGAAGATTGAATACCTCTGCCTTCAACTTCTACAACACACATTCTGCAAGCTCCAAATGAAGTCAGATCAGGTCTGTAGCAAAATGTCGGAACATTCATGCCTGCTTTTCTGATTACCTCAAGCAAATTAGGTTCATCTGTAAATTCAACCTCTTTGCCGTCTATAAATAAAGTCTTTTTATCTGTCATTTTTTCATTCCTTATTAGTTAATTACTCCAACACAATTGCCTTAAACGGACAATTTGTTAAACAAGCTTCACATTTAATACACTTAGATTGGTCTATGTGATGCGGTTGTTTAACAGTTCCGGAAATTGCCCCTACAGGACAAGTTCTTGCACATTTTGTACAACCCTTACATAAAGACTCTTGAATAACAATTTTTTTCATTGCAGTACAGACACCCGCAGGACATTTTTTATCCTTAATGTGTGCAATATACTCATCTCTAAAGTATTTCAAGGTTGAGAGTACAGGGTTTGGAGCAGTTTTACCAAGTCCGCAAAGAGAACCGTCTTTTACTGCCTGAGCAAGGTCTTCTAACAAATCAAGATCGCTCATTTCACCCTTACCTGCAACAATCTTTTCTAAGATTTTTAGCATATTTTTTGTACCCTCACGACAAGGAACACATTTTCCGCAGCTTTCATGCTGAGTAAAGTTCATGAAAAATCTTGCAACTTCAACGATACAAGTATCTTCAGCCATTACGACCAAACCGCCTGAACCGACCATCGCGCCTGCCTTTATTAAGTTATCGTAATCCATTGGAATATCAAGATGCTCTTCTGTCAAACAGCCGCCTGAAGGTCCGCCGATTTGTACAGCTTTAAATTTCTTACCGTTACGAACTCCGCCACCGATATCAAAGATAATTTCACGCAGCGTTGTTCCCATAGGGACTTCAATTAATCCTGTATTGTTAACTTCACCTGTTAGGGCAAAAGTTTTTGTACCTTTGGAGGTTTCTGTACCCATTGCACTGAACCAATCAGCACCTTTTAGCATAATAACAGGAACATTGGCAAGAGTTTCAACGTTATTAATTAATGTAGGTCTGCCAAATAGACCTTTATTGGCAGGGAATGGCGGTTTTGGTCTTGGCATACCGCGTTCACCTTCAATTGAAGCTATCAACGCTGTTTCTTCACCGCAAACAAAAGCTCCCGCACCTTCTTTAATATGGATTTCCAGATTAAAATCTGAACCTAAAATATTTTTACCTAAATAATGACGTTCTTCGGCATCTTTTATAGCTTTTCTTAAACGTTTAATAGCAAGCGGATATTCTGCTCTTACATAAATATAAGCTTCATCTGCCCCGATTGCAAAAGCTGCAATTGCGATACCTTCTAATAATTTATGCGGATCACCTTCCATAACGGATCTATCCATAAATGCTCCAGGGTCACCCTCATCACCATTACATACAACATAAGACTTTCCGCCTCTGTTAGCTGCAGTAAATCTCCATTTTCTGCCTGTCGGGAAGCCTCCGCCACCTCTACCTCTTAACCCTGATTTTTCAATCGTTTCAATTACCGCATCAGGATTATTTTCGGCAATTACGTTTGCTAAAGCTTCGTAACCTCTAACCGCAATCGCTTCATCTATACATTCTGCGTTTATGTGACCGCAGTTTGCTAATGCCGTTCTGGTTTGTTTTGCATAAAAATTAATCTCTTCGCTTTTATGAATTTTTTCATGAGTTTTCGGGTCAGTATACAAAAGTCTTTCAACCGGTTTGTTATTTTTAATATGACTTTCGTAAATTTCTTCGACATCGGAAGGTCTAACCTTAACATAAGTAACGTGTTTATCAGGAATACTAACTAATACTCCCTGCTCACAAAATCCGTGACAACCTGTCGGGATAATGGTCATTTTATCGTAATCCGTTAAAACAGAAACATCTGCTCCTAATTCCTTAAATTTTTCAATAATTTCCAATGAACCGTTTGCTACACAGCCTGTACCTGCGCAAACCAATACTCTTAATCCTTGAGATTTGATTTCTTCCTGCGCTTTAAGTTGTTCATTTTTAATATCAACGCTTAACATTGTATTTTCCATATTATCTTTCTCCATTCAAAAGAGTATCTAAAATTACTTTAATCGCATCAGATGTCATCTGAGGATGAACCTTGCCATTTATGACACATACCGGTGCAAGCCCGCAAGCACCCAAGCAACTTACGGTTTCTAATGAAAACAACCCGTCAGGAGTTGTCATTTGACCGTCTTTAAGATTTAAGTGTGCTTTAATAGCATTAAGTACAGGCATTGAGCCTCTAACGTGGCATGCCGTACCGTCACAAACCTTAATTTCATATTTACCTTTCGGATCTAATGAAAACTGGGCATAAAAAGTTGCAACTCCAAACACAGTTGCAGGGGAAAGCCCTTCCATCTTTGTACCGATATAAATTAATGCATTTTCAGGCAAGTATCTGTACTCTTCCTGAACTTTTTGTAAAATCGCAATCAAGTTAGACTTTTTAGCTCCACACTCCTGTATGATTGAATCTAACTTTGCAGTGTCGATTTTGTGAGATTCTTTTACACTCATTTACGAAACTCCTGTAATTATTCAATTGTATTAACCCGCAATTGCCTTGTATGTACACTAAAAGACATGGCAATTAATAATTACACAATAGCATAATTTACACTTAAAAAGCAAGTAAATTAGTTATAAATGTATTTTAATTATATTATTTTATCGCAATAATCAGCAACAGGGCACTTGTCGCATTGCGGTTTTATAGGTTTACATACATTTTGACCGTGTGTTACAAGTAAAGAATTAATAGGTATCCAGTATTTTACGGGAAGTTTTTCGCGCAAAGCAAACTCGGTTTCTTCAGGATTTTTGGTCTTTAAATAACCTAAACGGTTAAAGATTCTGTGAACATGAACATCTACACAAATTGCAGGCTCTCCAAAACCTAATGTCATAACCAGATTAGCAGTCTTTCTTCCAACCCCTCGAAATTTACAAAGTTCGTCAATACTATCGGGAACATTACCGTCATACTTTTCAACAATCAACCTTGATAATTCAATAATCTGCCCCGCCTTATTTTTATAAAACCCGACAGGATAAATGGCTTTAGCTAAATCTTCCTCTTTTACCCATATCATCTCTTGCGGAGTTTTAGCTAACTCAAGCATTCTTAAGGTTGCAGGATAAGTCGTTCTGTCATTTGTTCTTAAACTCAAAATGCAGGCAATCAAAACTAAATACGGATTTTTAAACGAATCCATTAATTTAACAAATTCACTTTGAGGTTGCTTTGCTTCTTGTAATAATTTTACAACTTTTCCGATATCTTCCATAATTTAATATTAACATGGAAACAGAAATGAGAATAAAACATGTTTAAACGCTCATGCCTCTGCTTGCTCCCCGCGGAGCGCGTGAAACTAACCAAGTTTTAAAGCAATTGATAGCATTATGCCCCGTTCGGCCGAGGACAAAAAAAAACCCTTTCTGGTGAAAGAGTTTTGGAATCTTTTTCAATTCCTCGTGTAGAAGGTTAGTGTGTAGTAGGTAGTGTATAATTTATGTCTCGTGTTTATTTTCTCTTTAATGTTCGCTTATCGCTTACATATTAATAAAGTATTTTTAGAGTATATAATTGCCACATACATATATTCTTGTTACAAAAGTTAATACACTAAATATAACTTCCTGATATAATAAAGAAACAATAAGGAGTTACCCCATGATTATAGATAATAAAATTACTCCATATACAAATCCGTCTTTTTACGGGATTCAAAAAATGCAAAAATTAGGATTTTTCTCAATGTCAGGTCAAACTGCCATTAAAGCTGCGCAAGATTCATTTCAACAGTCTGAATTATTACAAAAATATTGTACCAATAATGATGTTGAAGTTATTTTTGACTCAGGAACATTGAAAAATTGCCTAAAAAATTTATGGTATGCAACCTTGGAAATTCATAAAATATTTCCTAAAGAAAAACCTACTTCCTTTTTGAGAAAAGTTTTGAATATATTTAAACCCAAACCCAATGAAGCAATAATAATACATGCATACGGCAACAACGGAACTCAAGCAAGAAACAAACTTGTTGAATTTATAAGAGAAATTAAAACCGAAAAAGACTTAAACAACCGAATAAGCACCTCAGGATATAATCCTGTAGAAATGGAAAAATGCCGATATTGCGGCTGGCATAAAAAATA
>CAMDYM010000040.1 GCA_945910425.1 uncultured Candidatus Melainabacteria bacterium
CAGCAGAAGAATCCGCAAGCCAGTTAAAACTTCGAGCAAACAGGCTTGGAGTAAACTCCGAAAACATTTACGTTTACCCGCAAACAAACCTTGAAAATATCAGAAAACAAATTGAAGAACTTTCTCCTGACATGATTGTAATAGACAGTATTCAAGCGATTTACTCACAAACAATCACAAGTTCTGCAGGTAGTGTTTCGCAAATCAGAGAATGTTGCAACATTTTGATGCAAATCGCAAAAACCCGTAATATAACAACAATTATAATAGGACATGTTACAAAAGATGGAAATATTGCAGGCCCCAAAATTTTAGAACACATGGTTGATACAGTAATTTCATTTGAGGGAGATAAATATAAATCTTACAGGATGCTTCGTTCCATGAAAAACCGTTTCGGAAACACCTCGGAAGTCGGAATATTTGAAATGCAATCAAAGGGACTTGTCGAAGTTAAAAACCCGAACGAACTGTTTTTAAACGAACGTTCTCAAGATGCAATCCCCGGGAGTGCAATAATTGTAACAAACGAAGGTACCAGACCACTTTTGGTTGAAATTCAGGCACTTGTCGGAACAACACCTTACCCGACACCAAGAAGAGTTACAAACGGCGTTGATAACAGCAGATTATTACAAATATTAGCAGTATTAGAAAAACGTGTAGGTTTAAACTTATCAAAACAAGATGTATACATAAACGTAATGGGTGGAATAGAAATTGACGAACCGAGCGCAGACCTTGGAATAGCACTTGCAATCGCGACATGCGCAAGAGATGTTGTCGTTGACCCGCAGACGGTAATTATTGGAGAAATAGGATTATCTGGCGAAATTCACCCTGTAAATAATATCGAAAAACGACTGAATGAAGCCGTAACCTCAGGGTTTAAAAAAGCAATAATTCCGTACGCTAACCGTTCGGTACAAAATGAAAAAATTCAGATTGTACCCGTAAAACGTCTTATTGATGCAATCAGTGCTTGCATTACCCCCGGATAGATTTTAAATATATTCTTAACTACTGATAATAACTTAATATATAATCTTATAACAAATAGTTTTTAATAAATACAAAAGGAAAATTTTATGAAACAAGAAGAACTATTAGGTAAATTTTTAATAGAAAACAAGCTTACAATTGCAACGGCAGAATCCTGTACGGGCGGACTTTTAAGCTCTAAACTAACAGACGTATCAGGAAGCTCGGAATATATTAAACTAAACTTTGTAACTTACGCAAACGAAGCTAAACACGAGGTTTTAGGCGTAAGTTGGGATATTTTAAACAACTACGGAGCTGTCAGCGAAGAATGTGCCCATGCTATGGCAGAAGGTTTACAAAATGCAACAGGATGCGATATTGCGCTTTGTACAACAGGAATTGCAGGACCTACAGGCGGAACAAAAGAAAAACCGGTCGGACTTATTTATATTGGCTTAAAATACAACAACATCACGACAGTAAAAGAAGTTAAACTTTCACCAAATATTGAACGAGTTCAAATGAAAGAAGAGTTTGCAAACCAAGCCCTTAAATTTGCATTGGATATTCTGACAACTGACAGGATTTAATTATTTCGCGGTTTTTAAGACATATCTTGCAGCGGCAGAAGCAGGTTCAACTATTCCGTCATGAAACCTTATCGGATAAATATCTGTCATATGCTCAGCATCATTTTTCACAATACAATTATTTTGTGATAAAGAATTAGACCCCGATGAACAGCTTACTTCTTTATTAGGTAAGGTTGAGCCGTTAACGTCAATAAACCCGACACAATTTGAAGTTTCTCCCTCTGTACTATCAAGGAGTAAAGTTCCTATAGATAATGAACATGGATGAGAACCCAGACCTTTATATATCGCAATAATAACACCGTCTTTTAAAACATAAGCTCTAAAATTTTGTACCCTTCTTGGCTCTTCTGATAAAAACGGTCCTCTGGTAATAGAATAATTTTTACCGTCGCTCATTGTTAAATCAGTTACGTTGGCAAAATAAGTAGCTCCCGTTAATGTTCCGTTTAATAAAGAACAAATAGTCATAACATTTTCAGGATTTTCTGTTGCTCCGTTAGCCCCGCAAGGTTGATTTATTCCTGCATAATCAAAACCATACTGAGATTGCGACATCCTTGCGGCTTGAGATAGCATTGAAACAGTTTTCTTAAATCGAGAACGGTATTGCTGACTTCTGGTATTTGCAATTAATGTAGGAATTGTCATCGCAGCAACAACTCCGATTATGCCAAGGGTTATTAGGACTTCCGCTAACGTAAACCCGTTTTTTACCCCTGCCGTTGCGAATCGGATGACATTCCTTTTGTCATTCTGACGAAAGTCAGAATCTATCAATGTTGGTTCTTCCCGTAAGGGGATATTCATTAGCATTGATAGATCCTGAATCAAGTTCAGGGTGACACTAAAAAACTTGTCAAATGGAGAAAAGCCTAAAAAGTTACCCCCCCCGAAATTCTAGTCATAGTCTGCTTTTTCATACTTTTCTCTCCTTTTTACACTCGCAAAATTACAGATACTTTTATTATATTTACATCGGACATTTTTGTCAAACTTAACCTGCAACAAATTGCGCTAATAGTTCAGGGAATTTGTTTATTAAAGCATCCGCAAATTTTTCCGTATCAATTTGTGTTATAACGATTGATAACAAATCAGGAGGAAGTTTAGACATCATTTTTTGCAAATATTCGGGCTTTATAAACTCCATGGACTTAACCATATCATTTTTATCGCGTTCACGGTTTATAATATGCAAATATGAATCAGTACTAAATTTTTCATAATACTTATTCTCAGCATTAGTCAAAAGAAAAGTTAACTGTCTTTTTTGTTCAGGTTCAAGATTGGTAATTGCATGTTTATAAGCTAAATCACCAAGCTGCCCTATTTGCACAACCAAATCAGCAGAACTGCCTTCAGCTTCTTGTCCTGTAACACTTTCTAAAATCTGCTGTAAATAAACCTCAGGAATAGACTGCAATTCTTTTAAAAGAAAACCCTTATCCATATCAGTACCTATTAAAAGCTTATCAAGCTCTTTCTCAGGCATATACTGTATAACCTCAACTTCTGAAAACATTTCAAATACAGTTTTTAAAAGTTCTTCTTTCGGAATATCTTTCAATAAATTAAGAAGCGCATCTTGAGAGAAATACTGTAACCCTTCAACCAAATCCTTAGTTTCAAGCATAGGAACAAGTTTTTCAAGCTGTGCAAAAGTCATTGCCTGCATAATAACCAATTTATTTTCAGGATCGGCAAGCTGAAATAATTCAATAAGCTGATTAACATCCGTAAACATATCCGCAGCAAGCTGAATGGCCTCCTGATTACCAGCTGCTGCTTCGGCTTTTAAGATATCAGTTACCGACATATCACGGTACTGATTCATCCTTGAATCAGGTATACTCAGACGTGAGCGTAAATATTCTAAATCTGCGTTAATCGATATTGACATCAAAAAACCTCAAAATCTCTCTTTTATATATTAACGTATATTTTAAAGGTGATTTTCAATAGTTAAAAATATATTTACAAAAAGTAATAAAAGGGTTAAAAACGAGTAAAAACGTAAATTTTTGTAAAAATTTTACTACTTTTGTAACAAAAATTAAGAAATAAATACTTTATATATATAGGGAAAAATATAAGGAATTGGAACAATGAGTTTTGATGCAAACATTGGCCGAACCCAACCGATGATTAAACCCGCAACAAGTATGAATAATGACGGCGGAAGCAGCGGGAATACCGGTTACATGATGCAAGGTCGGCGGCAAAAAAAGGATGATGAAAACAAAAATATTTTTGACAAAGGTAATGAAGTAGATTTTTTGGATTTAAAATCAAAACTTCCGACAGATGAAGAAAAGAAATACGGTTATAAAAATTCTTGGTTCGATAATATAGTAGAAAAGTTCATTAAATAGTTAGAAATTTTTATTTTTAAAGGTAAAAAATTTATTATAGTATAGAATTTTTGTGATTGATTAATGCGATGAAAGACTTGATTTTCAAAAATGTTTATTGTAACATTTTTGTGTACCAATGAATACTTTGTGCGGAAGTAGCTCAGTTGGTAGAGTATCTGCCTTCCAAGCAGACTGTCGCGAGTTCGAGTCTCGTCTTCCGCTAATTAAAACAGATGGACATTTGTTCATCTGTTTTAATTTGTTGTAAGACAGAGAGGAGAACTCCTTTTGAGTTCGAGCGGGGAGTGAGCAGAGGGCGAAGCCTATTTTGCTTGTGGCTTTTACCACTAAAGCAAAATGCGTAGACCCGTTTAATGTGAACGACCTAAGACAGTCTCGTCTTACGCTAATAAAGAACACCCATCGTCAGATAGGGTGTTTTTTATTAGCAAATGACACTGACGAGAAGTTGCTAACTGCGAGTGAGACTCTCGTTGCTATAGATCTTGGCGAAGTATGAGCCTTAGAGATATAGTACTTACTTGGCTTCCACGCCATAAATCTATTTATCGTTTTTCAGATAATATGCACTACAGCAAGCTCCTGATACAACTTCCGCATCTCCATTACCGGCTCCTGCAATATATGTAGAGGTTATAATACCCCTGCATTTTTAGAACAACAAATTCATTATTCCATGCTCCGCAAGTCCATATTAACCTATCAACACAACTTCCACCGGGATTACAAACAGTATAACCATCATCAAGCGTTTGCATAAATGCCTGGTTAAGTTGTGAGTACATTTTATGCCAATGCACTATATTGTGCTTATCCCGTATATTTGAAATTAGTGAAGGTATCGTAATTGCAGCAACTACACCAATTATACCTAAAGTAATTAATACCTCCGCTAACATGAACCCTTTTCTTGACATTACCACCTCATAATAAGTTTTACTAAGTTTAATGTATCACTATTGAAACTTTATATATCATTAATTCTGTCAAATTTTCACCGGACTGGTAAAATTTAGGTATGCTTAAAAACAATTTATCCGCCATAATGGGAGCTAAACGAATAAAAATATATGAGCTTGCACAAATTTCAGGTATCAGCAGAAGTACAATTACGCGCTTATACTATGACAAGACAAACACGGTCAGCTTCAATACTTTAGAAAAACTTTGCAAGGCTTTAGAATGCAGACTTGATGAGTTATTTGAAATAATATAGCTTTGTATATTGTTATTTTTTGATATAAAATATAATAACAAAAGAAGGAAGGTTTTATATGAAAAAAACAATATTTTCACTGGCTTTAATGTTATCACTGGCAATTAACGCAAACACTTGTTTTGCAAACAACAGTGAAAACTTGTCAGCACAAGAAGCTTTAAGTAAACTTATTCAAGGTAACGAAAGATTTGTTACACTAAAAGAAACTCACCCTGACGATACAAAACAACGCAGAAAAGAAATGATGAAAGGACAGCATCCTTTTGTTGTAATTTTATCTTGTTCTGATTCAAGGGTTCCGCCTGAACTGATTTTTGACCAGGGATTAGGAGATATTTTTGAGATTCGCAACGCAGGAAATGTTCTTGATGAACATGTTATCGGAAGTATTGAATACGCGGTTATGCACTGCGGAGTAAAACTTATTGTAATTATGGGACACCAGGATTGCGGAGCTATCGCAGCTACTTTATCAGGAAAATCCGAAACAAAATATATCAAATCTCTTGAAGATTCAATACAACCTGCTATTGAAGATTGCAAAAAACACGGTCACGAAATCAATTCAGATAACGTTGTTAAAGCTCATGTTATTCAAGATATTGAAGAACTTATGACTCAAGACACAGACCTTGTTAAATATATGAAAGAAAACAACGTTCAAATAGTTCCCGCGTATTATCATATAGATTCTGGGAAAGTTGATTTTTTAAATAAATAAATTCAAGGGCTTCTTTTTTAAGAAGCCTATTTTATTCTAATCCTTAAGGATTAGTAAAAAATAGCCATTACAGAACAAAAAAGTTTATTCTAACGAATGGTGAAAACTTATGCCATGACAGTTTATTATAATAATGTAAGTTCAAATTGTCCAAGCACTTTTTCGGGGTTGCGACAAGATTTTTTCTTTAGCGGGTTTGGTTTAAAACACTTTGAACTTACGCTTTTATTTCAGAAAATTTTTCATGTTTTATAACTTCCGGTTTGGATTGTACAATGTTGCAAGACAAACCTTTTTATTTTATAATCCTTCTGTAATAAACAAAAGGAGTGAAATTATGACAACAACTGAAGTTAGAGCAAGCCATATTTTGGTAAAAACAGAACAGGAAGCTCAAGAATTATACAATGAAATCAAAAACGGTAAATCTTTTGCTGAAATCGCGCAAGAAAAATCACTTTGTCCTTCAGGGCAAAACGGCGGGGATTTAGGATTTTTCGGCAGAGGGATGATGGTTAAACCGTTTGAAGATGCAGCGTTTAATCTTGAAGTAGGTGAAATTTCTCAACCTGTTGAAACACAATTTGGCTGGCATTTAATTGAATTAACAGGCAAAAATTAGTATGGATAATATTACGGTAATACGAAATTTCATGGCAGAACATGAGATAAACTACCTGCTTGTCAATGCTACAAACGAATTTCTGGTTGAATATAATACGCTAAAAGAAAATTCCCGATATAAATTAACAAACTTTTCAGGTTCTACTGGCGAAGCACTTGTTACGCCTGATACAATTTATCTGTTTGTTGACGGAAGATACCATATTCAAGCTGATAACGAGGTCTGCCATGAAAAAGTTACCGTAGTAAAACTCCAAACGGGACAAAAATATATTGATGAATTGATAAAAAAAGTTCCCAAAAACGAAATTCTGGGAATATTTTCCAAGAAAAACCCGCAAACAAAAATTGAATATCTTGAAAAGTATTTACAACTTAAGTTTTTTGATATTGACCCATTGGATTGTGAAATTTCAGAAACCAAAGAAAATAATATTGAACTTGACGTTAAATATACAGGATTAACAAGGGAAGAAAAAATCTCAAAAATTTCACAAAATTTAAGCGATAATCAAGCTATCTATATCACTGACCTTGACGAGGTTTCGTACTTATTTAACATGCGTAATTTTTCACAAAATTTTTCCGCAAAAATTAAGGGTAAATGTTTTATCACAAAAAACGGCGCTGAGTTTTTTGACAAACTGACAAATATTCCAAGTAAAGAAATTTTTGTTGATAAAAGTTCAATAAACGCTTACGATTACGGGCTTTTAAAACATAATGCAAAAGAGTTAAAAGAAAATCCCGTAAAACTTATGAAAGCTCAAAAAACAAAAGCTGAACTTAAGCATTTAAAAGATGCATTCGTACGTACAGATAAAGCGGTCAGCGCAATTCGTGATTATATCGAAAATAATGAAAATATTTCAGAATACGATATAGCTACACAACTTGAAAAAGAGTTCAAAAAACAAGGTGCTGTGGGTTTAAGTTTTAAATCTATTGTTGCAAAAGATAAAAATTCCGCGCTTGCGCATTATTCAAAATCTTCAAAATACGAAATAATAAAAGACGGAAACCTTGTTTTAATCGATTGCGGCGCGTATTTTGAAGGCGGACTTGCGACAGATATTACAAGAGTTTTTGTAAAAGGCACCCCGTCAGAACTTCACAAAAAAATATATACAACAGTTCTAAAAGCGTTTTTACTTGCATATAATTACGAAAACCCGACAAACGGTTTTGAAATTGACAAAAAAGTCAGAGAGTTTTTTGCGACACAAGACCTTGACGGATTTGTATTTAACCACGGATTAGGTCATGGAATAGGGATAAATGTTCACGAATACCCGCCAAACTTAAGCCCGTCAGAACTTGCAAAAACTCCGCTAAAAGAGGGGATGTGTTTTTCAATAGAACCCGGGCTTTATAAGGAAGGTTTCTTTGGCGTAAGGCTAGAAAACTCCTGTTATTTTGAAAACGATAAAATCCACTCGTTTGTCAAAATGAATTACGAGAAAAAACTGATTGATTTTAATATGCTAAATGTTCAAGAAAAAGAATGGCTAAAGGAATTTGAGGTTAAATAATGGAAATTACAAGCGTAAATAACGAGCAGGTAAAAGAATGTGCCAAACTTCAACAAAAAAAATATCGCAGGGGGGGGAAATTCTTACTTGAGGGCTCTAAAGCCATTAAAGAGGCATATGACTCAGGAATAGAAATCGAAAGAGTTTTTGTTGAAAAAAGTCATGTTAAAGATTATGATTTCGTAAAAGATTTAATTATTGAAACATCAGAACCTGTCTTAAAAAAGCTTTGTACAACAGACTCTGCGCCAAACGCGGTTGCTGTCGGGATACAAAAAAAATACGATAAAAATGTGCTAAAAAATGCAAAAAAAGTTGTACTTTTAGAAAACACAAAAGATTTGGGCAATCTTGGAACAATTATCAGGACCTCAGTTGCTTTCGGGGCAGACGCTATCGTTTTATACGGGGAAAGCGTTGATATTTATAATCCGAAATGTGTCCGCTCATCAGTCGGTCAGTTATGGAAAATTCCGATTATTGAGATTAAAGATTTTGATGAACTGGCGGAGATTTTTGATAAATTTGAGCGGATTGCGACACTTCCAAGAAGCAATAATTTATTAAAAACCTTCAAACCAAACTTACCGACTCTTGTAATGTTTGGCTCTGAGGCTGACGGATTGTCTGATGATTTGATTAAATTTTCAACAAAATCCGTTAAAATAGAAATGGCAAAGACAGTTGAATCGCTCAACCTTGCGACTTCAGCGGCTGTTATATTATATGAAATATTTATTCGGGAGTAACAGAGGTGAAAAATCACGAAAAACAAGCACGAGAGAATTTTCTAAACGGTTATAACTGCGCACAATCTGTATTTTTAGCCTACACACAAGAATTAGGTTTTGATAACGAAACAGCACTAAAATTATCATCTTCATTTGGTGGCGGAATGGGCAGATTACGTGAAGTTTGCGGAGCGGTAAGCGCTATGTTTATGATTGCAGGACTAAAAAAGGGATACACCGAGAATAATAACGATGATGTAAAGGCTAAACACTACACACTTATCCAAAAACTTGCAAAAGAATTTGAACAAGAAAACGGCTCAATTATTTGCCGCGAACTTTTAGGGCTTGACGGCGCTGATAACCCTGTGCCAAGCAAAAGGACAACAAAATACTACGCGGAACGCCCTTGTGAAGAGTTTATCGCCTCAGCTTGCAGAATTATTGATAGAAACTTATAAAATATAGAGCGCAAAAACTTTTGAAGAGTCTGAATCTGCTCTGCATACAGACTCTGTCGACTCGTACCTCGTCGCTTCGCTAATGACAAAGTTCAGAATGACAAAAATTTTTGCGCCGAAAATATTAAATCATCCTACGGCATAGACGGGTGCTTGTTAAACTTATACCCTTTTTTTAATTCTTCCCTTAGCTGTTTATTATCTTTTCCTTCAGGGTTCAGATAAAATTCAGCCAAAACCTCATTATTGAACGAACTTAATATTTTAACATTATTCATTACTTTAATATAATCATTCCAATTCGCATTAGCAACAAAAAATTTACCTTCTTTAATCAGCGCATAAGTTGATGCGTTTTTAAACTCAGTTCTCATTAAAGTTTCGGGCAAATCTTCCCAATCCTCAGGGTCAATATAGAAGCCGTAAACACCGTCTTTTACCTCAATTTTATCAAAAGAAGATTCAACAGCAGATACCTGATAATCCCCCAGCATTTTATTAACTTTAACCTTAAATTCAGGATGAGTTTTTGAATATTTATACAACGCAGCACCTGAAACACCAAAACCAACGATAGAAAAGATTAAACTTAAAACAGGCATTAAAATAAGCCATAAAATTGCTTGATTTTGTTGTGAATTATGAAACTTTTCAACATCATCACATTTTTTGTTTTTGTAAGCCCACTCGTTACCTTTCAGCCCGCACAAAATCATAAACGGAAAAGCGCCGAATGTAAAAAATAACGGAATCATCAATAAAGTTATCGGAGTTTTATTAAACAACCCCCACAACCAAGTGCCCAAAAACGCGCCCCAATTGAATTTTATAACCTCACTGACCGGTTTTACACCTGTAATTGTACCTTTTTGAAATGCCAAATAAATTAAAACAAACAGCGATAAAAATTTTCCCAAAAAACCAAAAGGAAGATATCCGCAGAAATTCACCACTGTTAATATGCCTGCAATCGCATTTACTTTATTTTCATCTTCTACCCCGAGAATATCACGGGTTCTGCGTAAAATACTTG
The DNA here is from genome assembly GCA_945910425.1 of uncultured Candidatus Melainabacteria bacterium. GTDB lineage: Bacteria > Cyanobacteriota > Vampirovibrionia > Gastranaerophilales > Gastranaerophilaceae > Zag111. The sequence continues at coordinate 10,277 of CAMDYM010000040.1, forward strand.
AAAAATATAATAAAGATGAAATTAATCCGACAACCGCCACCCACTGTAAATACCAGTTTGGAAAAGAAGATGATGATGAAAAACTTTTTAACAAATCAGGATAAATAAAAAACAAATACACAACAGGAGTTGAACAAATTAACGCTTCAATTATTTCAATAATCATGCAATTTACGATAAAATCGCGTCTGCCTAAAACCCCGTTAAGCCCTAAAAATTTCCTATTTTCTTCAAAGTAACTGCTCATTTAAAGACTCCTAAACTTCAACTTCTTCTACAATATTTTCATCAGCTAAAAAAGCTTCGGGGATAGAATTTTCAACAATCTTTTTCCCTGATTTAACCTCTTTGGATGAAATTCCAAATTGTCTTAATTTTTCGGCTTCTTTAAATATGCTGCCGTTTTTACGCTGAGTGAAACGATTTAATTCGGTCTTAATACCCGATGAAGCTTTGTCGATAATTGATTGAATGTTTAATAAATTCTGCGCATGAGATGCGATATTATTATATAAATTTTCACCGACAGTAATGATATTTTGAACATTGTCATACTGGGTTTGAGATGCCCAAAGCTGGTTTACAAGACGCAAAGTTACAAGCAGCGATGCTGTTCCAACAATTATAATATTTCTTGATGCGGCAAGTTCTACGACTTTTCTAAAATCATAATCCGTATAAATCATATTCACACAAGTTTCAACAGGAACATACATTAAAATAAACCCCGGTTGATAAAGTTCTTCTATTTCCTCATAATTTTTCTTTGCAAGACTTGTAATACAGTTTGTAATATCAGTTATAAAAGCTTTTTTCAGGATTTCATTGTCTTCCGATTGTCTGTATTCAAGGTAATTTTTTAAAATAACTTTAGAATCGACGATTATATTTTTGTCATTCGGTAAATTAACAACAAAATCGGGCTTAGCGCCATCAGATACAAACTGTTTTGTGTAATGAATATTTTCTTCCAAATTTGCAAACCTAAAAATCTGCTCAAGCCAATCTTCACCAAATTCTCCTTTTGAATTTTGATTCATAGTAAGTGCTTTAGCATACTTTTCAGCGGTTGAAATGGCATTTTTAATCTCTAAAGATTCGTTTTTATGTGCATTTTGATAATTATCAATACTTTCTTTAAACTCTTTTAATAACCGGTTTACGGGAGTAATTTCTTCTGCTTTAAATAAATCCATTCTTGAAGTTAAATCTTTTGAATGTTCGGCAAGCAAAGCTTCCTGCTGAGATTTCAAAGAATCCTGCGCAATTTGAGAAAACGCAACCTTGACTTCGTTTACGATATTTTCATTCAAACCTGCTTGACTTTTCAGTTTAAGATTTTCTTCTTTTAATAAACTCAATTCGCTGCTGTAATGTTTTGAAGCCAAAACCCATACAACCAAACCTGTTATAACAATTGATAATAACAAAATAACAATTTCTAAAGCCATATATCCCCTGCCCCTTACGTCTTATAACACTCTTGATGATAGCATGTTATAATTTAAAATTCAACAATTCGCAAATCGGTAAATTAAAAGCTCCCGCAATCTGATAAAGATTTGTATAACGAATATCCGCGTTACCGCGTTCGATTTCGCTGATTGTACGTCTTGAAACCGAAGACAATTCCTCTAATGCCTCCTGGCTCAAACCGCGCTTCATACGTTCATACCTGATTTTCTGTCCCAACTGCAATAATCTGTCGTCTTTCATAAGTTAATCCTAAATGATTGACAAAAATAATAAAATAATGAATAATGGTCATGCGAACATTATTATGTTCAAATTCGCATAATTTATCACAGGAGAGATTATATGAAAAAGACAGGTTTTACATTAGCAGAAGTTCTAATCACTCTTGGTATTATCGGAGTTGTCGCAGCAATGACAATCCCTACCCTTATGAATGCACATAAAGCCGCACGTTACCGCAGCCAATTTTTGAAATCTTACTCAACACTTCAACAAGCCTTCAGACTTATGCAAGAAGATGATGTTTCAACAGACCCTGCAACATATCCTCATGGTACATATTACCAAACGTTCAGAAATTATTTAAAAGGAACACTTGATTGCGAAAGAATAGGTCGAGAAGTAAAAAACCCTCCTTGCTGGACAAGAAACGCTCCGATTGAAAATAAAACATACAAATCACTTGATAAGAAAAGTAACGTTAACACTGGTTTACTTGATGACGGACAGCTTGTTCTACCTGACGGAACAAATGTTTATTTTGAGAACGTTGCAGGAACAGGAGAATACATAGTTTTAGTATCCGTTGATATCAACGGTTATATGAGCCCTCCAAATCGCTGGGGATATGACTTATTTACATTCCAAATGATTGATGGAGAATTAAAAGTAATGGGAGATATTAATACAAAATATACCAGCCAGCAAACATACTGCAACCCTGCAACAAGTAATGCTCTGAACGGGATAGCCTGCGCAATTAACGCTAAAAATAATCCAGATTACTTCAAAAAGATTATTAAAGAACTTAAATAATATCTTGCACAACACCTGTTTTTAAACTACAATAATAATATATACATTTAAGAAAAGAAGAGATTAAATATGGCAACAGAAAGACAAAGAGTTCAAGAACAGGACAAAATCGCAAGACGTTCAAATTTTGAAGCGGTAGAAAGCAACTTAACCCCGGAACAGGTTAAACTTGAAGCATCACGCTGTTTAAATTGCAAAAACCCGAGATGTGTTCAAGGTTGTCCGGTTAATATTCAAATCCCGCAATTTATAAAAGCATTAAAAGAAGACAACTTAGAAGAAGCAGGCAGAATTATACGTGAAACAAGTATGCTCCCGTCAGTATGCGGAAGAGTCTGTCCTCAAGAAAGACAATGCGAAGGCAACTGTGTACTTGGAATTAAAGGCGAAGCTGTTGCAATAGGAGCTTTGGAAAGATATGTCGGCGATAACACAAACGCAGATTTACCCGAAATTAAACCAACAGGTAAAAAAGTTGCCGTTATAGGTTCAGGATGCGCAGGAATCACAGCAGCAGCCGACCTTAGAAAAGCAGGACACGAGGTTGTCGTGTTTGAAGCACTTCACAAATTAGGCGGTGTACTTCGATACGGAATCCCTCCGTTCAGACTTCCAAGAACTATTTTAGATAAAGAAATTACAAACCTTAAAACCATGGGCGTTGAATTTCACAAAAATGTCATTGTTGGAAAATCCATTACTTTAAAACAACTAAAAGAAGACGGGTTTGACGCTATATTTATCTGTTCGGGTGCAGGGCTTCCTAAAATGATGAACATCAAAGGGGAAAACCTTAACGGGGTATTCTCGGCTAACGAATTTTTAACAAGGGTTAACCTTATGGGAGCGGGGAAAAAAGACTGTGCAACACCGTTAAAAGTCGGTAAAAAAGTTGCAGTTATAGGCGGCGGAAACGTTGCAATGGATGCAGCGCGAACAGCAGTCCGTGTAGGATTTGAAGAAGTTTCAATACTTTATCGACGTACGGAAAAAGAACTTCCTGCCCGTTTAGAAGAAATTCGCCACGCTAAAGAAGAAGGTGTTCAATTCAAATTCCTTCACGCGCCTGTCGAAATCTTAGAAAAAGACGGTTACGTTAACGGTATGAAGTTTGAAATAATGGAACTTGGAGAACCTGACGCCTCAGGCAGAAGACGCCCTGTCGGAACAGGAGAATATGTTATTGAAGATGTTGATACGGTAATTGTAGCTCTTGGCACAGGACCAAACCCGATTATTCAAAAATCAGCGCAAAGTGAAGGTTTAGAAATTATAACTGACCCTAAAGGCTACATTGAAGTTGATCCTGAAAGCCGCTCAACAAATATTCCTTGCGTTTTCGCAGGCGGAGATGTTGCTCCTGTCGGGGCATCTAACGCAATAAACGCTATGGGCGCAGGGAAAAAAGCTGCAAAAGCAATAAATGAGTTACTAAAATAAAAAATAAGGATAAGAATTATGGAAGATGCTGTAGTAATGGAAACTGTAGAAATTAAAAAAGGGAAAAACCCGTTCATTTTTGATGGCGGTATCGGAAGAATTTCCCTAATAGTAACTCTTGCAATTATTTTTGTTGCAGCTTTTATTATTTTTACAGCAGGTGCTATTTACGCTCAAGGAGTATCTGAAGTAATTGTGCGAACAAAAGTTCTGCCTTGTTTTTTGGTTTTAACTTTATTTTTCTCATACATAATCGCTGTAACATATATAAAAAGACTTTATCATATTATTTTAGACAAACATAAAGCCGTTTTTTATGTAGTGGCGACATATATTGGAATCACCGCATTAGCACTTACTCCGTTAACACTTACCAGAATATTAGGTAATATTTTACCGATTATCATACTTATAGGGTTAGCTGCTGTTCCGGGTAAAGCAAAATTATGTTAAAAAACATTTTTATAATATTTTTTGCACTGTTTTTTACGGCAATGCCTGTGGTGTCACTTGAATTTGACACATCAGTGGATGAGGAAATAAAAAAGAAATATAACTCATCAAAACTTGAGTATGATGTTTTGCCAAATTTGCCCAAAACAAGTTCTCCAAGTTCAGTACCTAAATCAACACCTGTTTATTCGGAGGTCAAACCTCAAATAACAACCGTTGACAAAAAAGACGCAAAACAAATCCCTTCCGGAACAAAATTTCAGGTAAAATCTAACCAAACCATATCAGATTGGTCAAAAGAAGGTTCCACAGTAAGCTTTACAACAACATCCCCTGTTTATAAAAACGGAGTTACTATACCGACAGGAACAAAAATCTACGGAACAATAACAGATTCTCACCGCCCGCAACCTGCAGGAAACGGCGGACTTGTTGTACTTAGGTTAAACAGTATTTTATATAACGGACAAAATTTTGCGATAAACGCTAAAATTACAAAAGCAAATTCTAAAAAAATATTCTTTAATAATATAAAAGGAAAACATCAATACTTCAAAGGTGTTGCAAAACAAATAGATAAAGGGGAAGCTTTCTTTAGTAAATCAAGACGAACAGCTGCAAAAATGGCTGATAATCCTATTTTAATTATTCTTTCTCCGATTCCGACAGTTGTCGGATATGTGGGATACGCCGGTTACACTGTATTATCACCCTTAACTGGGCTTACTAATAAAGGCGGAAACATTTCAATTCCGTCAGGTTCTTCGTTTGAAATAAAATTACTTGATAAAGCTTATGTATATTAATAGTTACCTGCCGCGATACGGATGCAAAATTCGCGGATTATGTTTATCTCTTACATACAAAGGTTTTTGATACGGTTTAACAGGTCGCGGGAGTTTAGCAGTTGCAGTTTTCTTAGGCGTAACAGAGCCTAAATAAGCTTCAAAATTTACTCCCTCATCAATACTTATTTTTCCGTCTTCTACATCTTCCAGGTATTTATAAGTTGCTTCAATACGTCTTTGAGGTTCATATTTCAGTCTGTAATATTCATCCATATAGGCTTTTTGCCACCTGTCAAACGGCAAAAACGCAATCAGCGCGCATACTGTAAACACACTTAAGCATATCCAAATGTATTTTAATGTTTCATACATACAAACACAATAGCAAATTTATTATAGGAAGTAAACCATATAGCGTATTAAATGTAAAAAAATTGTTTAAAATTCTTTTATCTATTATAATAAAAAGGTGAACAAACTTTTGGAAAAAGGAGAGAACTATGATTAAAAAGTTTACTTCACTAATGGCTCTGTTAACAATGTTTGCCGTTGGTGTTTCACCTGCATTGGCAAGTGAAGCCGATTTAGTTGTTCCAAACATTAAAGGCGGTAGCGGATGTGCTTGCTCATTTGGCTATGACCTGCTTTTAATAGGTCTTGGAATTTCTGTTATCGGATTGATTTTCGGGCTTGTTGAGTTCTTGAAAATCAAAAAATTAGATGTTCATAAAGCTATGGACGAAGTCGGTAATACTATTTTTGAAACTTGTAAAACTTACCTTATCCAACAAGGTAAATTCTTGTTCGTATTAGAAGTTTTAATCGGTTTATGTATAGCATTTTATTTCGGCTATCTTCAAAAAATGGGTATTGGCGGAGTTTTAACAATTTTAGGCTGGTCTGTTATCGGTATTTTAGGCTCTTATGCTGTTGCCTGGTTCGGTATCAGAATGAATACTTTAGCCAACTCTCGTACTGCTTTTGCAGCTTTAAAAGGAAATCCTCTAAATATTATGAATATTCCTTTAAAAGCAGGTATGAGTATCGGCGTTTTACTTGTTTCTGTTGAACTTATTATGATGCTTATCATTCTTTTGTTTGTACCGGGAGAAATCGCAGGAGCTTGCTTTATCGGATTTGCTATCGGTGAATCTTTAGGCGCTTCAGCTCTTCGTGTTGCAGGCGGTATCTTTACAAAAATCGCAGATATCGGTTCAGACTTAATGAAAATCCAATTCGGTATTAAAGAAGACGACCCTCGTAACCCTGGTGTAATCGCTGATTGTACAGGCGACAACGCAGGTGACTCTATTGGACCTACTGCTGACGGATTTGAAACTTACGGAGTAACCGGCGTTGCTTTGGTAAGCTTTATTTTACTTGCTGTTGCAGGTGAAATGTATCAGGTAAAACTCCTTGTTTGGATTTTTGCAATGAGATTTTTGATGATTGTAACATCAGTTATCGCATACTGGTTTAACAGCTTATATGACAAAGCTTATGCTGCTAAAACAGAAAAATTTGACTTTGAAGTACCATTAACAAGACTTGTTTGGTTAACCTCAATTTTATCTATTGCAATGACATTTGCAGTAAGTAAATTCTTACTTGGATGGATGGGTAATGTTTGGTTTATACTTTCTTGTATTATTTCTTGCGGAACCTTGGGTGCTGCTTTAATACCTGAATTTACCAAAATATTTACTTCCCCTAAGGCAAAACACACCGAAGAAGTTGTTACAGCATCCCGCGAAGGCGGTGCGTCTTTAACAATTCTTTCAGGTATCGTTTCAGGAAACTTCTCAGGTTTCTGGATTGGTATGGTTATTGTCTTGTTAATGGGTCTTGCATATTACGCAAGCACATTTATTCCTGAAAATCTCATGAGCTATCCGTCAGTATTTGCTTTCGGTCTTGTAGCTTTCGGATTTTTAGGGATGGGTCCTGTTACAATCGCTGTTGACTCTTACGGTCCTGTAACAGATAACGCTCAATCAGT
>CAMDYM010000041.1 GCA_945910425.1 uncultured Candidatus Melainabacteria bacterium
ACCTACGGTTTACAAAACCGTTGCTCTGCCAATTGAGCTATACCGGCGCGTGCTTATGTAAGTAATTATATGCAAAAAAATTTTAACTGTCAAGCTTTTTTATTTGTTATATAATTACTATGTTGATAATTAGGGAGATTCTATTATGATAAGGGCTGTTGCGCCAATAGTTTTACTACTTATTTCAAACATTTTTATGACTTTTGCCTGGTATGGGCATTTGAAGTTTAAAAGTACGGCATTGTGGCTTGTTATTCTTATAAGCTGGGGAATTGCGCTTTTTGAATATTGTTTTCAGGTTCCTGCAAATCGTATGGGATATGGTGTTTATAATGCCGCTCAATTGAAAACTATTCAGGAAGTTATTACCCTGCTTGTTTTTAGCTTCTTTTCTGTATTTTATTTGAAAGAGCAATTTAAATGGAATTATCTTGTCGGATTTTGTTTTATTATACTTGCCGTATTTTTCATATTCAAAAAATGGTGAGGGGTAAATTTTTGTAAATGGCACTTGATTTTAGATGTTTAGTGTTATAAAATTTTGGTAGTCGAATGTAAATAATATTCAAGTTTGGAATCTTGAAGGAAAGAGGTAAAAATGAAAAACGGAATCCACCCTGATTATAAGAAAACTACAATTAAATGTGTTTGTGGTAACGAAATTGAAACAGGATCTGTAGTTGAAGGTTTAACGGTTGAAATTTGTAACAACTGCCACCCGTTCTACACAGGTCAACAAAAAATCTTAGACTCTGAAGGTAGAGTTGAAAGATTTAACAAAAGATACGGTAAGAAAAACTAATCGTTATTTTGCAATAGATTTAAAAAAGATGGATTGTATAATCCATCTTTTTTTATTTTTATTTCCAAGGATAATTTGGAGGAATTTTCCAATTATTTTTGACAATCCAGGCGGTGCAGGAGTATGCTTCTGAGTTACCGGAGTCTGAACAACTGTATTGTTTATTAGGGTTTTGGATATCGGCTAATGGTATATCGTATCCCTTAGGCTGTAATCCATCAATATTACTAATAAAAAATTCAAATACATCAATGCCTCTAATATTAGGTTTTTCAATTCCATTGATATCTATAGCTATACCTCGTCGTTTTGTAGTTTTATCAAACCAATTATCAACAAATAGTATTGCCCCATTCTGCATTGTGAATGTTGAAGTCTCGCCATTTGTAAGTATGGCTAGATTGAAGTTTTTCCCGTTTGGGAATTTGTAGTGTAACTTATTGTTTATTTGGGACGCTTTTTGTTCATTATGTTTAATATAAGGTTTGAGATATTGATTAATAAATTTGTCAGAAGAAAGTGTCATATCCCAACCGCTAACATCCTCGTTTTCATATTCGGATAATTTAATTGCCATGGCTAGTTCTGCGTAACTCTTTTTTAGTTTGTTTACGGTTGTGTTTTTACGATAGATTGTGAAAAGTGTTGGAATTGTCATGGCTGCGACTACTCCGATAATGCCGAGTGTTATTAAAACCTCCGCCAGAGTAAATCCAAATTTTACTACAGTTGGTAGCATATCTACGTGCGTAGCACCCTCAGCTAAAGTGAATGTGTTTAGTTTGTTTTTCATACATGGTATTATAATATACAATATTGTATATGTAAATACTATTTATTGAATATCATAATACTATATGATAAAAGAATGGATTATGAGAATTTTAACAGTAAGTTTGGGACTAAATTAAAATATTACAGATTGTTAAATGGACTTACTCAAGAGGATTTATCCGAGAAATTGGATGTTGATGCGCATTATATAAGTGATATTGAGCGGGGAACAAGAAATATTACGTTAAAAACTTTTTATAAAATAGCTTCAGCTCTTGGGGTTGAACCTTACAAGTTGTTTTATTTTGACTAATTAATTGTCATTCTGAACTTGATTCAGAATCTTGATTTATTGCCATGTTTTTTTATTTAATATATGATTATAAAAAAGACTTGAGAGGGGATTATGGAAGAAAATAATAAGCCGGTTGTTAATTTGATATCTAAGCCGGAAAATATGTTGAAAACAATTTATACGGCATGCAGAACATGTTATAGTGCGGATTATCCTATAAATATTTATGAAAGCACCGATGATGAAGAAAAAATGCTGAAACTTATTAAGCGTGTCATTGGTTCGGGGCACTATTCGACAATTGAACATATTCAGGTAAGTTTTGCTATTTCAAATGTATCAAGAGCATGTACTCATCAGCTTGTAAGACATCGTCACATGTCTTTTTCTCAAAAATCTCAAAGATATGTTAAGGAAAAAGGACAGTTTGATTATATTATTCCGCCGACAATTGAACGTAATCCTGAATTAAAAGAAAAATTTGTTGATTTTATGGGCAAAATTTCAGAACAGTATCAGGAATTTGTTGACGCGGGGATTCCAGCGGAAGACGCCCGTTTTGTATTGCCAAATGCGGCTGCAAGCTCTCTTGTCGCAAGTTTGAATTTAAGAGAACTTATTCACCTTGCAAATTTAAGGCTATGTACAAGAGCACAATATGAAATTCGTTGTATGGTAAAAGCGATGTGTGATGCGCTTGTATCAGAAGAACCGTGGTTAAAAGATTACCTTGTTCCAAAATGTGAAAGACTGGGATTCTGTGATGAAGATAAGTCTTGCGGCAGAAAAATCACAAAAGACGAACTGTTTGAGGGTAAAGTATAGTGAAGGCTCTAATCCAAAGAGTTAAGCGAGCATCTGTTACAGTTGAGGGAGATGTTATTTCAAAAATCGGAGCAGGTATGCTTGTGTTCCTTGGGGTGGAAAAAGGTGATACAAGCGAGAATGCCGATAAGTTAGCAGATAAACTTGTAAAACTTAGAATTTTTGAAGATGAAAACGAAAAAATGAATTTTTCAATTATTGATACAAAAGGTGAGATGCTTGTTGTATCACAATTTACTCTGTGCGGTGACTGTAAAAAGGGCACTCGTCCCAGTTTTGACAAAGCTGCTGAGCCAAAAATTGCCAACGAACTTTATGAATATTTTGTATCAAGACTTGTTAATGTGCATAATATCCCTTGTCAAACCGGTAAATTTGGCGCAATGATGGATGTTGAACTTATTAACGACGGTCCTGTCACGTTTATGGTTGAAAAATAATTTATAAAATGCCTAAGCCCCTTGCATAATTTTTTATTCCATGTTATAATATGTCCATAAGTTATATTTTTTATTTGAAATCGATTTATATTGAGAGGATGTTACCTTAAATTTTATTTATTACAAGTATTTTTTATTATTAATTAAGAGGCTTTTATTATGTATGTAAACAAGTGCATTAAGTGCGGTCGTGAATTTGAAACAAAAAACCCTAAAAGAGTTATTTGCCCGGATTGTTTGTATCCCGACAAAAAAATGATGCCCGGAGCTCCTGATTCATCTGCTCCACAGCAAGAACAAGCTCTAAAAGAAGAAAAACCGCAATTCTACAGCAGCTATTCAAGCGGCGGAGATGATAATCCAAGGCCGTATAACAGACCTCAGCGTCAATATAATAACCAGGGCGGCAATTACAACAGAGATAATCGCGGCGGATATAATAACAACCGTCAGGGCGGTTATAACCGTGATAACCGTCAGGGTGGTTATAATCGTGGCGGATATAACAACAATCGCCAGGGTGGTTATAACAATAATTATAACAGAGATAATCGTCAAGGCGGTTACAATCGTGATAACAGAGGCGGTTTCCAACAAAGACGTCCGCAAAATAACAGATTTAATAACAACAGAAGACCTAATAACAGAAATAGTGCGCCAAAACAATTACTGGTCAGCAGAGAACAACTTGAACAAATTGAATTGTTGTACAAGTTAATGTTACCTTTGCCAAACCCTGATGCGCATGAAGTTATCGGTGAAAAAATTGGTTTGGAACCAAGAAAAGTATTTTTCGGAATAAACCTTGTAAGACAAAAAATGATGCTTCCGAAATTACCGTTCCCGAAACGTAAGTTAGCTATCACTCCTGATCAGTTGAATGCTATCAAGATGCTTTATGAACCGTTATTGCCGCTTCCTCCAATCGGATGCCACAAAATTATTGCGGCGCAGTTGAAAATGGATGAATGGAGAGTTCACGTAGGTATCGGACTTGTTCGTGCTCAAATGGGTATGTCACGTTGGAACCAGGAACGACCTGATGCTCCTGAAGAATTTAAAAACCAAAAGGATGAAGAAGCTAAACCTTCTAAAACCAAAAAAGCAGCTAAAGCCGAAACTGCCCCGGTAAAAGAAGTTGAAGAAGCACCTAAGAAAAAACGCGGAAGAAAGCCTAAAGCAACGGTAGAAACTCCTGCGGAAGAATAGTTTTATGACAAAGTTTATTTCTGTCGGTAAAATTCTTAATTTTCACGGAATTAAAGGTGAAGCAAAAATCGGTTGTTCTAAAAATCAAATCGATTTTGTTCTGTCTTTGAGTTCTGTTTATATAAAAGAAAATAATGAATATAAACTTTTAGAAATTATATCTTCAAGACCGCATAAAAATATTGTACTTATGACGTTTGATGGGATCAATTCCATTGATGAATTGTTGAAGTATAAAGGTTCTTTGATTTTTGTTAAAGAATTAACAATCAGAGAAAGTTTAGACGAAGATGAGTTTTTGATAGATGAACTTGTAGGACTTGATGTTTGTAATATCGAAGACGGAGAAAAACTCGGGTTTGTTATCGGGGTTTCTAATAACGGGGCAAGTGATTTAATATCTGTTAAAACCAACTCTAAAAAAATCTGTCTTATCCCCTTTGTAAAAGCTATTGTTCCTGAGGTCGATATCGCAAGTAAAAAAATTTTGATAAATAATATTGAAGGATTATTAGAATGAGGTTTGACGTATTAACTTTATTCCCTGAAATTATAGATTCTTATTGTAACGTAAGTATTATGAAACGCGCAAAAGAGGGTGAAGTTTTTACCCTAAATACTGTAAATCCACGTGATTTTACCGAAGACAAGCATAAAAAAGTTGATGATACGCCATACGGCGGCGGTGCCGGTATGGTTTTGATGCCTCAGCCTTATGTTGATGCTTATGATAGTGTTGAAAAATTTGAAAATTCAATAACTGTTATGCTCTCTCCGCAAGGTGAACCTTTAAATGAACAATTAGTTATGGATTTAGCAAAGTACAATCAGATTGTAATGCTTTGTGGTCATTATGAGGGGTTTGATGAACGGATACGGGAAATAATTAAACCTAAGGAAATTTCTATCGGGGATTTTGTTTTGACGGGTGGTGAATTACCTGCTTTATGCTTAATTGATGCTGTTAGCAGAAAATTAAACGGGACTTTGGGTAAAATAAAATCCGCAGAAGATGATAGTTTTACCAACGGACTTTTAGAATATCCACATTATACAAAACCAAGAGATTTTCGAGGATATATGGTTCCTGAGGTCTTATTAAACGGTAATCATAAGGAAATTAACAAATTTAGATTTAATCAGCAATTAGAAAGGACAAAATTAAAACGTCCTGACTTATATGAGAACTTTGTAAATAAAAGCTACGATTAAAAATTCCGACTAAAGTTCAAAATGATAAATCGTAGCTTTTTGATATTTTATTTACTCCTATATTGCTAAAGTTTCTTCTTTGACAACATTTCTTTTAACTTTTCTAGTTGAAGTTCTCGGAAGAGGTTCTTTTCTTACAACAATATTAACAGGTCGTTTATAAGGTGCAAGTTGTTTTGAAAGCTCTTTAACTTCTTGTCCGATATATTTTTCAAGCTCTTCTTTATTAGGGTATTTTTCTTGAATTTTATCAGTCGGAACTATAACTGTCATAATTTCTTCTGTGCCGTCTTTAGCACCTGATTTTCTTGTTGCTCCGAAAACACAAATTTCTGCAAAATCAGGGTGAAGTTCTAGTACTGCTTCAACTTCTTCAGGGAATACTTTTTTCCCGCCTGATAGTACAATCATATTTTTAATTCTTCCTGTGATATATAGTCTTCCGTCTTCGTCAAACTCTGCGATATCTCCTGTGTGAAGCCAGCCGTCAGGTTCAAGAACTTCTGCTGTTTTTTCCGGGTTATTGTAATATCCTTTCATAACAGAAGGTCCTTTTACTAGTAATTCACCTGTTTCAGGGTCAAGCTTAGCATCGTAAGAGCCTAAAACGGGACCGACAGACAATAATTTTCTGTCATCTCCTCTATCCATTGAAATTATAGGGCTTGTTTCAGAAAGTCCGTAACCTTGGAAGATTTTTATACCGATTCTTTCGAAAAATTCACCCACGCCTGCGTCTAACGGAGCTCCGCCTGAGATAAATCCGTAGAAGTTGCCACCGAATTTTGATAGGATACTTCTGAATAATTGGCGCCTTATTGAATAATCCGTTATGTATTCTGCTGCTGCGTATGATTTTTCAAATAATAATTTTTCTTCATTTGACCATGATTTTATATCTGATTCGATTGTTGATTTTAGAAGTTTTAAAAATGCAGGAACAGTAATCATAAAATCAATTTTCTTTTCTCTCATATCAGCAAGAACATCTTTTGGTTTTAAGCTTTGCGGATAATATATTGAAGAACCGCGATTTAAGAATGTTGAAAATCCGACTGTTAACTCAAACAGATGGTTCATCGGAAGAATTGAGAGTAGATTTACACATTCGTGAGGCATAATTTCAGGCATAAGCTTAGACATTTCATAAACCTGGGTTATCATGTTTCCAAAAGATGTTTCAACACCTTTTGGAGCACCTGTTGTACCTGATGTATAAATAATCAGCGCGGTGTCTCTTAATGAGCGGTGACGCCATTTGCATTCTCTGCCTGACGGAAGAGTGTATAAGCTTGGAATTTCCTCTGTTGCGTGGATTGGTTCATCCATTACGATTAAATGTTTAATTGATGGGATTTGTTTTTTTAGTTCCAAAGCTTTTTCTAAATTAGCTTGAGAAAAAGCTAAAACGGAAGGTTCACAGCTTGACAGAATTGACTTTAGTTCATAGATTGTTAATTTATTATCTAAAGGTACTGTTACCATCCCTGAGATAACTGATGCGAATAAGCAGGCACCGATTTCAGGCATTGATTCTGAAAGGATTGCAAGTTTTTCGCCTTTTTGCATTTGCAAATCATTAATAAGATAACTTGCAAACTGCATTGACAGCAAGCTTAAACCTTTATATGTAAGTTCTTTCCAGCCATATTTATTTCTTTTACCAAGAGCAATACGTTCACCATATAATTTGGTGTTTTTTTCTAGCATTGATAAAACATTCTCTTTCATAATATATTTCTCCCTATGTCTAATCTGAAATTTATTATATCATAATATTACCGATTTGACTATACATACTCGATTTTAAGCAAGCATAATTCTTCATTTGTTTTGGCATTTCTTATGAGGTGTTCTGTTGTTTTGTTTTCGTATTTAACTTGAGATATGATATCATCTCCGTATTTTGCTTCGTGTTTATAATAGATATCTATATTTTTTATGGTATTTGTTTTTCTAAATTCAAAATCAAGAGCTTCTAATGCCCAGGCAACGTAAACCGTATTATTAACGTGATTATTTACGTCTAAATCATCAAATCTTACAGAGAAAATCTTCTCAGAGTTGATTGTTTCCGGGCTTTTTAATTTTTGCAAAATTAAATCATCTTCGCGTTTTTCAAAATTTATAAGTTTTGGGTAATCTTTTGAAATATTAACTAAAGATTTTGATTCAATATCAACAAGCATCCAGCTTGTTGTTGCTCTTAGGATTCTTTTACCGGAAATATTATCAAAAACTTCAAAATCACGATATGCGTTTAATCTTTGAGCTCCGCGGTTTTCGGTTTGAACCTTAAGTTCTTCAATATTTTTCAAGTCACTGTCAAATTCAACTCTATATCTGATAAGAAACCAACCTAAGCCTTTTTTTACAATATCTTCATAACCTAAGTTTGCATTACATTTGTTAATTGATTTGTCTGCAACATCTTGCATGTAATTTAATAAGATAACAGGTTTTACTCTGCCTGTACAATCTGCTTCCGCAATTGATACAGGGAAGATGTTTTCGTAGGTGTATTTGTCAGAATCTTTGTTGATAACTATTGTCATAATTTTATCCTATTGTAATAGGTTCAACACCGTATTTTGTTTTAAATTCTTCAACGTATGGTTGAAATTCTATGTCGGCAGTTTCTTTTAATTGATTTTTTAATATATGTTTTGGAATTGATGAGTAAATTGCCTGAATAATATTTGTTGCTATATTTGAGCAGTGGTCAGATATCCTTTCCAAATCGTTTAGAACTTCGGCGTATACAAAACCTCTTTTAATATGTGATTTATCTTTTTTTACGCGTTTGATATGGTTTTTCTTAGCAACATAAGCTATATCGTCAACTACCTGCTCTAATGGTTCAACGTGATAAGCACACGCCAAATCATGAGCAACAAATGCGTTAACAGTTATGTCAAAGACTTCTTTTACCGCATTAACCACGTGTTTTAATTCTTCAATGGTTTCAGGGGAAAGTTTCCATTCTTTTCTGTGCATTTTATTTGCGATATTTAGGATGTGGATTGCGTGGTCTGCGATTTTTTCAAAATCGGATATTGAAAGAATTAATTGAGAAACTTTGTTACTTTCTTCATCCGATAATTCTTTTCCCGAAAGTTTTTGTAAAAATGATTCTAAAGTATCCTGGTATTTGTCGATAAGAACTTCGTTTTTATTAATAACTTCCGCAACTTTAGGGTTGTACTGTTTAAGCATTCTAAATGATAAGACAAGAGTTTCTCTTGTTATTTTTGCCATGTTGCCTGTTGTTTTATAGCACTGAGCAACTGCAATAGATGGGGTAAGAAGTAAGCGTTCATCAAGAATAACTTCTTGTTCTTCATTTTTGTCTTTAATTGCTTTATCAACAACTTTTTGTAATAACTTGCTTAGCGGGAAGCAGACAATTACTGTTACAACGTTATAGATAGTGTGAACAATTGCTATTCCGAAAGGATTTGACATCATATCAAGCTTGTTAATGAAATGTATGCAAAATTCATATAAAAATAAAAATGCGATAGCTCCTGTTATATTAAATATAATGTGCATTGCCGCAACTTTTTTAGCATTCGTGTTAACGCCGATACTTGAAAGCATTGCAGTAACACAAGTTCCAATGTTTTGACCTGCAATAATAGGAGCAGCAACTGCGTATGAAATGCTTCCTGTCATAGAAAGAGCCTGAAGCATACCGACTGATGCTGCCGAACTTTGAATAACAGCGGTTACTATTAAACCGACCACAAGCCCCAAAAACGGGTTCTTAAACAGTATTAAAATATTTGCAAAATTAGGGTCATGAGCTAAAGGCGCCATAGATGAAGACATTAAGCCCATTCCAAACATTAATATTGCAAAACCGATTAAAAATCCTCCGACAGGTTTTCTTCTGGAGTAATTATTTTTTGTCGTCATTAAAAGGATTACACCGATTAGCGCTAATATCGGAGAAAAAGATTCAGGTTTTAAAAGTCTTAATAAAACATTTGTACTTTGGATTCCTGATAAGCTTAAAATCCACGAAGTTGCGGTTGTTCCGATGTTTGAGCCTAAAGTGATTGCAATTGTTTGGGATAAATTCATTATACCTGAATTGACAAACCCGACAAGCATAACTGAAACAGCAGATGAACTTTGAACTGCAATAGTCATCCCTACACCTAATAAAAATCCTTTAAACGGGTTTGAGGTTAACTGTGCCAGAAGTTTTTCCAACTTGCCGCCTGCGATTTTTTCCAATCCTGCTGACATTACAATCATGCCGTATAAGAAGAACGCCAGTCCTCCGCATAAGGTAAATATTGAAAATATATCCATACTTTTTCTCCGCTGTTAAGTTATATTGTTAAGCGTATCTAACTTCCAAAAGCTACACAGAAAGATTATCTTATAAACTTTAAAATTTTTCAAGAAAAAATAACAAAAATTATTAAATTAATTTATTTAAGTTTTTTCAAAGATGAAATGAAGTTGTTATGTTCAACATCTCCGTCAACTTTTGTCAAAAATATCTGGCAATCTTTTTCATCGGCATCTATTTCAGGCAGTTCAGCGATTTCTGAGGCGTAATAATCACTGTCGCTTCGGCTTCCCATTGGAATTCTGTTTGCTAAAGAATTTAGCGAGAAGTTTCTAAACAGTCCGTAGAGTCCTTTTTTACGGTTAGAAAATTTTGTGTAAATTCTTAATGCCGCATCTTGTTTTTCCAAATCATAAGTTCCGACAATATATGAACTTAATTGTGGAGCTACGGATTTTATTTTCATTGGCATAACGATGTTGTTTTTTAGGATTAAATCTCCGTCGATTTGGTCAAATTTTCCCTCAGGTATGTTGACTAAATCAGATACTACGGATGGGCTTATCATCGTTAGCGGGTTTCTAAACAGTGATGCGACTTTCATAATGTATTCAACAAGCCCGACTTTGCCTATAATTCCTTTATAGACTCTAAACTGTATATGTCCGTTAAGTTTTAGCGAATCATCCGTATTTAATTCAATAAGTCCGCTTGCTTTACCTTGAATTTCTTTTGAAAGGTTTAATAATGAAGTTGCGATAATATCTGAATTAACTTCAATTATGCCAAGTCTTATGAAATATTTATGATTTTTTAAATTGCAATTAATTTTTGCGGATGAATGACCTTCGGCAATCGGGAATCTGTTTGATGTGATATTTAGCATACTGTTTTTATCTAAGGTCATGTTAGCAGTAACATCCGAGAAGTTTATATCTTTATAGTGTCCTTCTTTAACTTTAAGAATGCATTCTTCAATAATTAAATTTGCAAGGTCAAATGTTTGAATATCATCGTCATCTTCTTCATCAGACTCTCCGTTTTTGGCGATAGATTCAGAGATTGCTTTGTTTACGTCTGTTGCGGCTTGAGTTGGCTGTTGCTGGTTAAACAGTTTTAAGTACCTTTCAACGTCAATTTTATCAACTCCGAGTGTGATATTTTTTACTATAATCGGGAATTTAATTTCGTTTACAATTGTACCTGACAGGTCGTAATTTGAACGTCTGTATCTGCCGTCTGATTTTATATGCATATTATCTCGGTCGGTTTTAAATTCTCCGTGTTGGATAAACAATCGCTGGCTCGGGATTCTTAATTCTTCTACTTTCATATCTGCTTTAATTTTTGGCGGGCAGCCTTTTTTGTTTAAAACATCAAAGTGTCCCGTAAAAGTTCCGCCTTTAAACAGTTTTTGTTTAGTGATAAGATTGATAAACCCGCTGTGCATAGGTTTAGGAAGGTTCATTCCGAAGTGTTTTACAAAAGTTTGTCCGTTAGACAGGTCAAAATCACCATAAGCACTTACTATCGGAATTTTTACCTGTTTGATATCATCTTCAGGATTACCTGCATAATAATTTAGGGATTCAAGCTTAAGAAGCATGTCTTCAAAATGTATTTTTGCAGATAAAACTCTGCTTGCCATATCATTCATGTAAGATTCTTCACCGTCAACAATAAATCCGTTTCCTTTTTTGAACCAGAAAAGCCATTTTAAGTCTATTTTGTTATTTATTGAGTGAAGTTTTACTTTTGTATCAGCTTGTCCTTCTATTCCTATCGGATAGTTTGCCATTTTTGACAGGTAATTTCTGGCTAAATCGTTTGTGACTATAGCGTTTCCTTCTAAATTTGTTTCAACTGATTTTAAATAATCATTAACCGTACCTTCAAAATCCATAGTATTTGCAGGTTTGTTGTTGTAATATCCTTTAAATTCTTTCAGGTAAATTTTACTTTCGTTAAAGCTTATTTTTCCCCGATTTAACAATATTGGCAAATCTGCAAGCGGGATAAGTTTAAAGTTTAACTTATTAAGGTTAACCTCTCCGCTCAGGGTTTTGTTTGTGGCGTTTATGTTAATGTCAAAATTCCCGTCGATATCTTTAAAATATACAAGTTGTTCAGTTATGTTATTTTCAACAATTTGAGAATCAAGAAGCTCTAAAACAGCAGGAATACTAAAGTTTTTTGAAGATAGTTTTACATCAAAATTCGATTTATTATCAGCTGTTCCGTTTAGGTTTATAACGGATTTGTTTACAAGGATTTTGGTGTTATTAATGACTGCTTTTTCTTTATTTTCAATATAAACCTTGTTATCATCTTTTGTTTGTATCAGAAGTTTGTTTTTCCCTTTTGTGATATTTGCTGTGATGTTGTAATTAATGTGTTTTTTGTCAGGGTTATCATCAATTTTCACACCTGTTGAATTAACAAGTACGGTAGTTCTTTTATCCGGCATGTAAACAATATCAGCTTTATCAAGGGTTAAAATCGAACGAAATACGTCAAAATTCCAATCACTTTTTTGCACTTGTTTTTGTTCTTGTTTTAAAAACGGTAAATCAAGAACTTTATTTACATCCGTATAGAAATAACCGACAGAAGCTTTATTTAAAACAATGTTTTTGTCAAAAATTTCGGCAAATGAAAGGTTTATGTCTAAATCTTCAATATCCAATGCGCGTTTTTTATTACCTGATATTGAAATTTTATCGGCGCTGAAATTTATGTTTGGAGAAAGTTCTGTTTTTAATTTAGGGTTTTTGATATCAACATCAATATAATATGCTTTTTGGATAATATTTTTAACATAATTAATTACTTTTGGATTTTGTACGGCATAAGGTAAGCCTTTTAAATATAAAAGTACTGTTAAACCTGCCAAGATTGCTAAAAATACTAAACTTATTCCAAAAAATGTTAATACGGATTTGATTCTTTTTGATAACATAAACTTAAGTTCCCTGATAAAATTATAACATGAGATTTTATGCTAATATAATGTTATGAAAAGATTTTTAATATTTTTGATTATATTGTTTTCGGGGACAAGCGTATTAGCGCTTGATGATACGATAACTCCCGTGACTTTTACGCAAAACGAGCGCTGGGGTTTGAAAAATAAATCAACAGATACTGTAATTGTTGAAGCTGTTTACAAAAAGCTTATACCTGTCGGGGGCTCATCTTGGATTGTACAAAATAAAAAGAACAAATTTGGGTTAATTGATAATTCCGGAAAGATTCTTGTTCCTTTAAAATATTCTCATGCCGACAGGATTGTAAGTAAGTTCTCAAAATTTGGGAATAACAATGATTACGGACTATATGACGCTGAAGGTAAAAATATTATTCCGCATGAGTATTCAAAAATTGATATTCTATATGGCGGAATGTTTTTAACCTATAAAAAGTATAAATACGGAATTGTCGGTTATGACGGGCGTGTAATTTTAGAAAATGAATTTGACGATATTTATATGCCAAAATCAAATGTTATGGTTATTTCTTATAACGGTAATCAATATGAACTTGAACAGGTTAATTCTGAAAATTTAACCCTTCCTGCTGATGCTACAAATGAACTTAAGACGGAAGAAGATTTGAATTTACATAACCTTGTTGTTAAAACTACTGCAATGTCCGGGTATTCGGTTTTAACTTTTTCTGATTATTTGATAAAGTTGTTTTCATCAATTTCGCCTGCGCATGAAGAAACGATTGATGAACTTATGTTATCTCAGGGTGCCGATACTGTTAATATTTTGATAAAAATGACATGGATTCCGAAGTATCCGTTTGTTTACGCAAGAAAATATTATGAAAATGTCAGAAACCCGAACAATGGTCCTTTATCAGGAGTTCGTAAAGATTTAAAACGTCAAATGAAATAGTTTTCAATCTTTAAAACCAAGCAAAATCAGGGATGAAGATTTTATAAGTTCTATTGCCCATTTTGCGATAATTATTCCGCCTAAAATTCCGATAACAGGGTCTAAGAAAACTAGTCCGCAGTATTTTCCTAAAAGTAATGCCCCGATTGCAAGAATTGATGTAAACGCATCTGCTAAAATATGTAAATATGCAGCTTTATAATTTAGGTTTTCATGTTCGTGTTCGTGGCAGTTATGGTGGTGATGATGATGCGAATCACCCATTACAAGTACGCATACTAAGTTTACGACAAGCCCGATAATTGCTACAATTATTGCATCAGTAAATGATATTGACAATGGTTTAAAAAATCTTTCAACAGATTCCCAAATAATAGCAAGAGAGGTAAATCCAAGCAAAATTGCGCTTGTGTATCCGCCAAGTGCGTTAAACTTTTCATCTTTTCCGTGAAATTTGATTGCAAGTACACAAACTGCAAGGGTTATGCAAAGTGCCAGAGCATGTGTTCCCATATGAAATCCGTCAGCAGTTAGTGCCATTGAGTGTGTGGTAAGCCCGTAAAAGATTTCGGCAATCATTGTTATCAACGTGATAACTATTACGGCAACGGTTCTCTTTTTTAATACTCTGTTATCCATAAATCCTCCAAAACTATTCTTTATAATTTATTGGTATAACATTTTTTATAAATATTCAAGCTTATTTTTAAATTTTAATATGCACGAAGTATAAACATTAATATAATTTATTTAGGATAAAATGGTTTTATATTGTTATTGTTATGAATTTGACAAATAAACTATTAACGGCATTGAACGAGTTAACGATATTAGAACCTGATAAGTGGAGTTTGGAGCATAAATTTGAATCAGGCAGGAAAAGGTGGGTTGCAAATATTTTACCTGTCGAGCTTTTATCAAGGAGCGTTAAAAATGCTGTGGAATCTCTTGTGACGCTTTGTGAGTGCGAAGAGTTTTATCAAAGTTTTCCTGATATAATCAATACTCCCGATTATGGTGATAAATGGGGAGTTCGTGCAAATTATATTGAAATAAATAACCGTGCAATAGCTGAAATGCACGAAGATAAAACGAAAAACGGTATATTTTCTTCAATAAAAATACTTCCTGCAATTCCCCCGTCAGCAAAAAGTTGGGCAAATTGCGTGATTTTATCTCAGATTTTTCCTAATATTTACGGTGACGGGTATAATAAAGGTCCATGGAAAGAAAATTCGATTTACGGTATAAAACTTGGTATCGGATATAGTCG
Source organism: uncultured Candidatus Melainabacteria bacterium (assembly GCA_945910425.1). Classification (GTDB taxonomy): domain Bacteria; phylum Cyanobacteriota; class Vampirovibrionia; order Gastranaerophilales; family Gastranaerophilaceae; genus Zag111. The sequence continues at coordinate 15,036 of CAMDYM010000041.1, forward strand.
TAATATAATTAATTTTGATATAAACGATAAAATTACACCTGAAGAACAGTTTAGGATTTTTAATGATTTAGCTCATTTTCACGGTCTTAAGACAGGATTCAGAACGGTAATTTCTGCTGATCAAATTAAGGTTTCTCAGGATTATAAAGAAGATGTGACTTTTGATTGGAATAATCCCGAACATCAGGAATTGTTTATAAATGAGCATGTCAAATTGATAAATACGGGGTTTGAAGCGATATTTATTGATTCAGCAAAGCATATCGGCGGATATGAAATGGAAAATTACACGGGAGTCGGAGCCTTGCCAAGCTATGAACAGATGCAGTATATTTTGCATGAAATCAGAAGCCGTTCGGGCAAAACCACATTAAGTTTTGTTGGTGAAAAAAGTACAGGGGATTTTAAACGTTATGAAAATTTAGGTTTAAATTCAGGTACTGCATTTATTGAACCTGATAATTACAATGAGGTTAAACATTGGTCGGAAAGGTTTAAGTATGATCAAAATTATACCCCCGGAATAGAGGTTTCAAACGATAATGACACGGGTGGAAGAAATTATGAATCACGATTAAACCGTATAAATAATTCACTGTTTGGCTATGAATACCCCAGTGATAAATTACCAAGTTTTATGCAAATGGAAGACTTGTTTCCGCTAAGATATGACACAAATACTCATCATCTTATGGTGACAAACCCTTCATATTCAACAGACGGAACCCCGCAAAGCCACTGGGAAAACCTGTTTACAAAAGATGACGGCAGGGAATATAACAGAAAAGTTGCTGATTTGTTTATTTACGCCCTAAATCTGTAAAAAGTTTTTCAAAATCGGGAAACGATATATTAACCCATTCAAAGCCGTTGATTAATATTTCCTTTTTGCAAACAAGCCCTGCGACATATAAACTCATTGCAAGCCTGTGGTCATTGTGTGTTTCGACTTCAACCCCGCCTGATAATTTGCAGCCGCTGATAATCATCCCGTCAGGAGTTTCGTTAATCTTTGCTCCGAGTTTTTTTAGTTCGGTAACAACGGCTGTAATCCTGTCAGATTCTTTGTTTCTTAAATCCTGCGCATCAGAAATTGTCGTTTTACCTTCTGCTTGGGTTGCAAGTACTGCAATAATCGGGATTTCATCAATAAGTCGCGGGATAACTTCACCTTTAATTTCGCATCCTTTAAGTTCTCCCGTGTATTCAACCAGAATATCTCCGA
>CAMDYM010000042.1 GCA_945910425.1 uncultured Candidatus Melainabacteria bacterium
CGTTCAAATTCTTTAAAAGGTTGATTTAATTTTTCTTCAAATTTGACATAATAAAATAGTTATCACCCTTATAGGAATTTACACAATGAATTTACACGAGCAATGTTTATTACGTTATCTTACACATCCTGACAAATTGTCTTATTCAACAGAAATTCTCAAGCTTTACAACAAAATTCTTGAACAAAAATTCATCGTAAAAAATATCCTTGCCAACATCTCTATGTTAAACTATACTGAAGAGATAAAGAGGTAAGGGGTAAATGTAATTGTTACCTTTAAAGCCTGATTATTCTCGTGAGGGTTGAATTTATGTTAAAAAAATTTTTATACACATTGTGGATTTCAATATTTGTCGTACTTCTTATACTCGGACTAAGAAACGGCAGTTTTTTTAAATTCATATCCGCAATGGAAGACAGAACCTTTGATATACGTCAAAGTATTTTAGCAAATTCAGGTCACAGACATCACAACCCTGATATTGTAATTATCGCAATAGATGATGCAAGTTATGAATATATCTTAGATAAATACGGGGAATGGCCACTAAGACGTGATATTTACGCTAAAACCGTCGATTACATTGAAAAAACCAACCCGACAAGTATCGCATTTGATCTGATGTTTGTAAAATCGATAAAAAGCAGCGCAGATGCTGATTCAAAACTTGTTGAAGTATTTAAAAAATACGATAATGTGTTTACGGCAATGAATTTAGATAATCAGCCCGAAGATTTAAGGATTCCGCCGACATTACCGGAAAAACTTGCAAATCATAAACCACTTGAAGCAGATGAAGATTTTATGGAATTTTCAAACTGCCGCGTAATTTTAGATGGAATTTTAAACGCCACTTCAAACATTGGAATGATAAATGTTGCAAGATCTGATGATGGAGTTCTTCGTTCAATGCCGTTATTTTTGAAATATCAAGACAAATACTATCCGCAGTTAGGATTACTTGTTGCAACTCACGCGAAAAAGCATTTGAACATCAACACATCAAACAGCAGTGTTATTTTAAATTGGTACGGGTCTGCGGGAACTTTTGAAAATATTCCATTGTATAAACTTTTAAAAGCCGTTGAAAATAACGACACATCAGCTTATGATTTTAATAATAAAATAGTATACTTCGGAGCTACAGCAGCAAGCTTGTTTGATATAAAAACGGTTCCTGTCGATAAAGTTTACCCCGGAGTTGAGGTTCAGGCAACTTATGTAAATAATTTGTTAGACGGAAGTATTATCCATAAAGCACACTATGGAGTTAATATGATAATCGCAGGAATTTTAGCAATGCTGACAATTTTTGCTGTTTTAAGACTCCAATCCATGCCTGTAGCTTTCGGGCTTTCTATGACTATTTACGCAGTGTACGTAATGTTAACATATTACGCTATGAGATTTAACAATGTTTGGTTAAATATTGTAGCTCCACTGACTTTTGCGTTATTTATATTTATTATTACTGTAATTGTTAAATATCTTATAAAATCAAGAGATTTTGATACTCAATATAAACTTGCAACAACAGACGGCTTAACTGAATTATATAACCACAGATACTTCCAAGAACAACTGCAAAATCAAATATCGCATGCATCACGTTACGAAAGCCCGCTTTCACTTATAATTATTGATATTGACTTTTTCAAAAAATTTAACGACAACTTTGGACACCAATCCGGAGATGCAGTATTAAGACAGGTTGCGTTCGAATTAAAGAAAAATGTTCGTTCTGCCGATATAGTATGCAGATATGGAGGAGAAGAAATGAGTATAATCCTCCCGAATACAAAATACGAGGAAGCCGTTAATATTGCAAACAAGCTTTGTTTACTTGTATCATCTAAAAAATGCAAGCTTACAAACGGCAGAGAAAGCAATGTTACAATAAGCCTTGGGGTTTCCGCATACGGACAAGACGGAAAAACTCCTAAAGAACTTATTGAATCAGCCGACAAAAGGTTGTATAATGCAAAAGAAAACGGCAGAAACAGAGTTAATTAAGAATATATGAGATTTGATTTTATTGATAAACCTATTAACCTAAAGGAAATTCCAAAGGAATATCCTGCTGATTTGTGCCTGATTGAAAACAACGAAAAACAAATTGAAGAGATTTGCGAGTTTTTGTTAGATGATGAAAAACCTTTACTTCTGGTCAACGGATTTAAAGGAAGCGGAAAATCTCAAATCGTAAACTTTGCAATAAACTATTCAATAAATCCAAACTCTGTTATATTAAACTATACCTGCCTTGAAACAACAATCTTAGACGATATGTTATTGAGTTTCTTTGAACATTTCAGAACATATACGCTTATGGGTAAAATCACCCCGCCTAAGATTAAGGTTGAAAACTTTACTCAAAAAATTAACTCCTACTTTAATACAATAACTAATCCGACATTAGTTATACTGGATTCGTTTGATGCGATTGTCAAAGAAAACAAGCAGGATGTAATAAATTTTGTAAAACATCTTACCAAATTCCCAAACATTAAAGTAATTGTTATTTCAAAAGCTTTACAGGCTGATGAATTTAGCGATATTCAATTTTTACAAACAACGACCTTACCGTTTTCACAAAAGATATTTGAAAAATACTTACGGGCAAACGGCATTAAGCAAATTGGAGCACTGTCTAACGAATTATACAAACAGACAAAAGGCTATTACAACTATATCAGGCTTGCGGTTAATATCCTGAATGTACGTGAAATCCAGCTTGTTAATCTATTAGAGATGTTTTCAAAAAGTTACGTACCGTTTCAGGAATTTATTATAAGAGAAGCTCTGGCGCTTGTTGACCCGATAAGTGCACATCTATTTAGGCTTCTGACAGTTATGAGAATTCCTATTCACATAAACCTTATCAAATCACTTCATTTGTATGATGAAGGAAAAATAATATTTTTTGTGAATAGCTCAATTTTGGCAGTTGACGGTGAGTGTTTGTATTTAAAAGACGAATTTAGGTATTTTCTTGAAAACCAGATACCTGAAAACGTTATGATAAAACTTCACAGTGCCTGTATTGATTTATATAATACACAGCTTCCGCTAAAACCGTTAGAACGTGATTTAAAACTTTCGCGACAAACTATGCGCAACGAAATCGAATATCACACAATGTTTATCCCGAAAAAACCTGTCTTAAACCCGAAAGCTATGCTTCAATTACAGGTATCAGCACCTGAAATTGCAATAGAAGAACAAATTCAACCGACAACCGCCCCGATTGTAGAAAAAATTGAGGAAACAAAAGAAGAAAAAATCAATAAAATAAGCTTTATTATTGAAGATGAAGCCGTACTTGATAATATAGCTGATTCAATAAAAGATTTTGTGGTAACAACAGTTGAAGATTCAAAACTTGAACAGGAAAGTAATTCACTACCGCTTCAGCAGCTTTTAAATCTTGCAAGACAAGCAGAAAACTCATACAATTATAAACATGCGGTTATGCTTTATCAAAGTGCACTAACAAAAACTGACGATGATAATTTCTACACCTTCCTCCCATCAATTTACGTAAAACTTGCAAAAGCTTACCAAAACCTGTCTGACCTTTATGAAGCGCTTGAATATTATACCCAGGCTCAGGATTTTTATGTAAACGCGTCTAACAATGAAAAGGTTTACGAAATTAAGCTTGAAATTGCTAATATTTACTACCTGATGTATAAACATGACAACGCAAGATTTATTCTTAACGAATTAGAAAAGGTTAATAATTTACCAAACGAACTTGCAATAAAAGTAAACATGGCTTGTGCAAAACTAACAGATGACATTAATCTTGAATACAACTACTATCAAAAATCACTATCTCTTATTGAACCAAATACCGATAAATCTATAGTTGCAGAATTATATTATAAATACGCAGCAGCCTGTGATGAAGTTGAAGATATTAAAACAGCCGTTCTTTACTACAAAAAATGTGTTGATATAAACCAAAACCCGAAAACAAATACCTATCTTTCAATGGCATTATCAAACCTTGCTCAGCTTTATGATGAAGCAGGGCAAACAAAATATGCACTGAAATATTACACAGAAAGTATTAAACTCGATACAATGATGAAAAATTATAACGGTTTATACAACAGTGCAATACATTTGGCTGAAATTTTTGCGGGAACCAATGATTCAAAATCACTTGAATATTTAAATAAAGCACTTGAATATGCAAAAAACTTAAATGAAATATTTTATATTGCAGGCGCTTCATTAGAACTTTGTGACTACTACTTCCTAAGACGCGATAATGAAAACGCTTACAAATATGCAATAGAAGCTTACAATATTGCAAAAACAACTTTTTCAAAAGATAACCTTGATAAAATAACATCAAGATTAGATGATATTAAAAAACGTACACCTCAACAAACACTTAAAATATATCAGGATAAATATGGAAACTAAAGAATTTTATAACAAATACATGGAAATATTTTTGGAAGAAAATTCCAAAATAAACTTAATTTCAAAAAACGACGAAAAATTTTTATGGGAAAAACACATTTATGATTCTCTTGCAATCTCGGCATTTTTTGAAAAATACGGACTTCCAAAAACTTTGCTTGATATCGGAACAGGCGGGGGATTTCCATCAGTTCCGATTGCATTAACTTATCCTGAGATACAAGTTACTGCAGTTGACAGTATTGCAAAGAAAATCCGCGCGGTTACAACAATTGGAGAGAAACTCAGGCTAAAAAACTTAACCCCTGTTTGTTCGCGTATTGAAAACCTTGACGGGAAATTTGACGTAATCACATCACGCGCTGTTTCAAGATTAGACAAGATTTGCGAGTACGCACTTCCAAAACTAAAAAAAGGCGGATATTTTGTTGCCTACAAATCACGCAAAACCCCTGAAGAAATTGCCGACGCTCAAAAAATTCTAAAAAAATATAACGCAAAAATCGTTGAGATTATGGAATACTCACTTCCGCTTGAAGAGGAACACACAAGAAATCTTATTGTCATTCAGGGGGGGTAAATAGTTGGTATCGGTGAAATTTGTCAAGTCTTACGTCATTCCGAAGGGGTAAAAAGCAGATAAAACCCTCACCCTTTCTCCCTCTCCCAAAAGGAGAGGGAAATAAAACAAGGCAGCTTAATTTTTTCGTAGTATAATAAGAAAAAAGGGGTATATGTTTAACCATGACAATTATTAATGACGTTTTCACAGTACACACTAAGGGGAACACTGATATAATCGATATTACACCACAGATTCGTAATGTTGTATACAATCACCAATTACAAAACGCGATAGTATTTGTTTACGCACAAGGCAGTACGGTATCTGTTACAAACATTGAATTTGAACCGGGATTACTTGTTGATTTACCCGAAGCCTTGGAGAAAATTGCACCCGTAAGCGCACAATATCATCACGATGAGATGTGGCATGACGGAAACGGTTACGCTCACGTTAGGGCATCAATCGTCGGAAATTCAACACATGTTCCGCTTATTAACGGAGTTTTACAGCTTGGTCAATGGCAGCAGGTTGTACTTATTGATTTTGATAACAAATCCCGCGCCCGTCAGGTTAACGTTCAAATTATGTATTAGAAAACTTCAACAACTTTTCGATATCAACCCCCAGAACCTCGGACAACTCAAGAATTTTACCCAAAGACATGTTCTGCCGTCCTGATTCGATACAGGCAATATAATTTTGGCTGACATCCATTTTCTCGGCAAGCTGCTCCTGTGTCAAATCCTGTTTTATTCGTTCGATTTTAACATTTTTACCAAAAAGTTTTAATAACTGTGCTTTATTCATAGTTATAATTTTATAAACTTTGACTTATAACTTGTATTATGTTATAAATTATTATATATTGTGTTATAGATTATAATTGGAGGGCAAATGAAAAAGGTTGGATTCACTCTGGCTGAAGTCTTAATCACCCTAGGCATAATCGGTGTTGTTGCGGCGATGACAATACCAACCCTTATTACAAATCACCAAAAGAAACAAACCGCCACAAAACTTGTAAAAGCAATATCAACCCTAAACCAGCTTATAAGACTCTCTGAAAACGAAAACGGAGAGTTCTCGACCTGGGAAAAATTAAAAGATCAAGAAGAATTTATAAACAAATATATAAGACCGTATACAAAAATTATGAAAACCTGCAATCCCATACAAAATTGCGGTTACAAAACAGGTACACTTTGGAAATATATGAATAATAGTATTGGTTTTTACAGCGACCCGAATTACGGAGGGCGGACACCATTTCTCGGAATTGACGGGATTATTTATACATTTGGGTACATAAACACGGACTTAGGCGGAATAGCAGTTGACAACAACAGAATAATAATCATAGACATCAACGGCAAAGACAACCCTAATCAATTCGGAAAAGACATCTTCTTTTTGGTAAGAGATGAAGTGTCAAATTCAATTATCCCGTATGGGGCAGGGTTAAGTCATGAGGAAATAAAAAACGACTGTTCAAAAACGGGAAGAGGGTTATACTGTTCAGCTTGGATAAGAGAAAACGGCTGGGCAATCCCTGTTGATTATCCGTTTAAATAGGTCGTCATTCCGTGCTCCGACACGGAATCTATCAATGTTAATTCTTCCCGTAAGGGGTAATAAAACCCTCACCCTTTCTCCCTCTCCAAAAAGGAGAGGGAAATAAGTTACTAAATATCCAACCCCGTAAACATCTCTAAAGAGGTTACGTTTTTCAGATTCGGATAATCTTCTATATTGTTATTATGAACAAAATCAATCGCTTCGTTTCTGGCAAGTTCTAAAATTTTAGCGTCGCGCACAATATCTGAGATAATCAAATCAGGCAAACCGCTTTGACGGGTTCCCAAAAATTCCCCCGGACCTCTTAATTGCAAGTCTTTTTCCGCGATAACAAACCCGTCGTTGGTTTCTGTCATTATACTCAGGCGTTCTCGGGTTTCCTGTGAGCGGGAAGAGGTTATTAAAACGCAATAGGATTGCAGGGAATTACGACCGACACGACCTCTTAACTGGTGAAGCTGAGAAAGTCCGAATCTTTCGGCATTTTCAATAACCATAACGGTAGCATTCGGGACATCAACCCCGACTTCAACAACGGTTGTGGAAACCAAAATATTATACTTACCGTCTTTAAAGTCTTTCATCACTTCATCTTTTTCGTCATTTTTAAGTTTTCCGTGCAACAACCCTATCTTAAACTGAGGAAAAACTTCATTTTGAAGTCGTTCAGCTTCAATCGTTGCAGCTTTAGCCGATAATGTTTCACTTTCATCAATCAGAGGGTAAACAACATAAGCCTGACGGCCTTCTTCAACTTCCCGTTTTATTAAATCCCACACAGCCTTATGAGAACCTGTCAATGTTGTTTTAATAGGTTTTCTACCTTTCGGAAGTTCATTTATAACCGTTAAATCCAAATCCCCGTGAACAGTCAGTGCAAGCGTTCGCGGGATTGGGGTTGCCGTCATCGTTAAAATTTGCGGATTTTGTGATTTTTTCTTCAAAACATTGCGCTGCTTAACCCCGAATCTATGCTGTTCATCAACTACGATTGCACCGAGGTTACTAAATTCGACATTTTCCTGAATTAAAGCATGAGTTCCGACAGCAATATGAGTTTGCCCGTTTTTCAAATCGGTTTCAAATTGTTTACGAACCCTCTTACCGTGGCTGCCCAAGAACAATCCGACACTTAACCCCATTGGCGTAAGCCACTGAACAAGGTTATTGTAATGCTGCTGGGCAAGAATTTCAGTCGGTGCCATAAGTGCTCCCTGATAACCGTTTTCGATTGCCGCTAAAAGCATAATTGTAGCAACAACAGTCTTTCCGCTGCCGACATCACCCTGCAAAAGCCTTTGCATAGGTGTGTCTGAATCCATATCGTTAAGAATTTCGTTTACTGCCTGCTTTTGCCCCGAAGTTAATTCAAACGGTAAACTCTTAATAAACTGCTGAACAAGCCCGTCTGTGTGTACTTTAAGAGCATATGAAGATGTGTTTTTAGACGTCATTTCCCGCAATCTGATAAGCTTTAACTGAACAAGAAATAACTCTTCAAAAATCAGCGAAAACCTTGCTCTATCTAAATTACTCATCGAATCAGGAAAATGAATCTGTTCAACCGCTTCCTTTTTGTCCATTAATCCTAAGCGAGTTCGGATTTCATCAGGAATAATATTTTTAATATCGTTTTTATAAAGTTCAACCGCATTAAATATAGCTTTCCGCAAGGTTTTAATACTTAAGCCTTCACACACGGTATAAATCGGAACAATTCTTGCAACATTCAGATTATTCTTACTATCATCCATAAAATCACCGCTCATAATAGAATATGTCGGCTTATCCATTGTTAATTGGTTATTATAAGAGTTAAATTTTACAACTCCTGATACCATAATCCCTGAATTTACGGGAAATTGCGACTTCATACGTTCTAAAAGATAGCGATTGCCCTTAGCGTTAAAAAAACTCAATTCAAAACGACCGCTTTCATCAGCTATGACAACCCTTGTCACTGAAAGATTATTACGAGTGTTAAAAGTTGAAACTGATTTTATATACCCGAAAACCGAAGTGGTTTGACCTTCCTGCAAATTCTTTATAAGAGTTCTTGAAGAGTAATCAATATGTTTTTTGGGAAAATACATCATCAAATCCTGAGCCGTAAAAATACCAAGTTTATTAAATTTATACGCAACCTTTGGCCCGACACCTTTGATATACATAACATCAACTTCTGACGGGTGCTTAAGGCGCTGAATCTGCATATTTTCTTCTTCTTCTTTTTCCTGAGCTTCTTGTTGTAAATCAGCTTTAATAGTCTTAATCAAATGTTCAATAGATTTTCTACGCTCGGGAACCGATGCATACGGATAAACATCAAAAGCTTCAACAACAACCGCCCAGCGAGGATTTTTTTTAGATTTTTTGTAATTTTTCTTTGCTTCATTTTTGATAAAACTTGAAAATTTCTGTGTTTTACCATGAACATCTATATAACGATATTTCACCTCAATATCTATTGCAGCTTTTATTTTATCAAGATTATCTATCATATCCCCTCAATAAGATAATTCTAACATAAATATTATCCCAAAGAACTAACAAAAATATAATTTCTATGATTTAATAGGGGTATATGAAAATCCCCACAATTAAAAGTATAAGAAATTTTGGACTGGCAACATTAACCGCAGGAACATTATTATTTGCTCCGTCGGTTGCAAAAGCGCAAAACACTCAGCAAGACAGGTTTGAAAGAACAACAATAACCGCCCAAGGTACAAGTGCTGATAAAGTGTTAATAAACGCCCCTGACCCATCAGTCAGAGTTTTAGGCGAAAACAAAACCGCACTTTTTGTAGTCGATATTACAAACAATGTTCTATATGAATACGACAGAGAGGGAAACCCTCAGGCAGCATACAAAGTTGCTTCAGGTAAAAAGTCAACCCCGACAACCCCTGGAATTAGAATTGTTTCTCACACTGAAACTTACCCTTATAAAAGTGCACCAAAATCAACAAAAAGATATAACAGCCCAAATGCTTACGGCCCAAAAATTATTTATATCAAACTTATCGACCCTGTAACAGGAGAGATTACAGATAACGGAGAATTTATTCACGGGAACCACGATGCAAGCAGTATCGGTAAACACGTTTCAGGCGGCTGTATAAGAATGGATAATGAAGTAATTAAAGACTTATCGCAAAAAGTTAAAAAGGGCGACATAATTATCATTAAAAAATAACCCGTTTGCTCATAATAGAGTTTTATGCTATTATTTCATCATTGGGAGGCTAAATGAGTATTATTTCGGATGATAACGATTTTCAAGTAAAAACGGCGGAGAAAAAAAATCCTGTCGTAAAACCTGAAGCAATTGATTTAGACAAAAATTTTGAAAACTGTATCCGTCCAAAATCCTTTGACACATATATCGGTCAATCAGCATTAAAAGATACTCTAAAAATTACCATTGAAGCCGCCAAAAAACGTGAACTTCCGCTTGACCACCTTTTATTTTACGGTCCTCCGGGGTTAGGAAAAACAACATTAGCAGGAGTAATCGCGCAGGAAATGGGGGTTGAAATAAAAATCACATCTGCTCCCGCATTGGAACGTCCGCGCGATATTATAGGTATTTTAATGTCACTACAGGGCGGAGAAATTCTGTTTATTGACGAAATTCACCGACTTAACAAAGTTGCAGAAGAAATTCTTTACCCTGCAATGGAAGATTTTTACCTTGATATGACAACGGGGAAAAGCCAAACCGTTAAAACGCTTCGGGTTCCACTGCCAAAATTCACATTGATTGGTGCGACAACAAAAGCCGGAGAACTTTCAGGACCATTACGTGACAGGTTTGGGATTATCCACAGACTTGAGTTTTATACAGATAAAGAATTATCACAGGTTATAAAACGCACAGCAGGAATTTTAGATATAGAAATTGATGAAAAAGGCGCACTTGCAATTGCAAGACGTTCCCGCGGGACTCCGCGTATTGCTAACAGACTTATAAAACGTGTCAGCGATTATGCTCTTGTAAAATACAACGGAAAAATTACACAAGCTATTGCAAACGAGTCTTTGGATATTTTAAAAATTGATGAATTCGGGCTTGATACAACAGACAGAAATCTTTTAAAACTTATCATAGAAAAATACGACGGAGGTCCTGTTGGAATTGAAACAATAGCCGCCGCAATCGGAGAAGATGTTCGTACAATTGAAGATGTTTGCGAACCGTTTTTGCTTCAAGCAGGATTATTACAACGAACTCCGCGCGGAAGAAAAGTTTCCCCCGCAACATACAGGCATCTTGGTTATAAAACCCAAAATTCAACACAACAAAGCCTGTTTTAAATTTGAGGATTGTCCTTTTTGTATCTGCTTAAAATACACTTTTTGCATTAGTTTAAAAAATGCGTATTATGATATAATTCGGGTATGGAATGTCCAAAGTGCGGAGCAGAAATAGATAAAAGCACAATGGTGTGCCCAAATTGCAAAAAGGTACTTAAAATAATTTGCCCTGAGTGCAAGACGGTTAACACTAAAAACACCTGCCGAAAATGCGGGAAAATTCTTGTGACAAAATGCGCAAAATGCGGGAAAATTAATCTTGCAAAAAACAAACAATGCGTAAAATGCGGATTCTCAACAGAAATCAGCGCAATCCTTAACGAATCTAATGCCGAGACTTTTGCCGTACTTAGAATTGATTTTCCAAACAGCGATGTTGTTAAATCAAAACTTGGCTCTAATCAGCTCTACCAAAAATTCAAAACAAATCTCGATAACCTTATTAATAACTATGTAACATCCCTAAATGTAAGGCGCCAGATTGTAAACAAAGAAACTTATATAATAAGGTTTAACAAAGATTATACAATGTCAGCTTCCGCTAACTCTGCAATTCAGACAACAATTGAGCTGATAAATATTTTTACAAAAATGAACGTTAAACTTTTGGAGAAAAAACAGGTTGCCCTAAAATGTAATTTTACAATTATGCAGCGTGATGCTGATAAATACCCGTATAATATTGACACGAAATTCCAGGCTAATATGATTCACCAAAGTTCGGATAAATCTAAAAAAGCCCTGGACGCGTTTCAGGTAATCACTGACGAAAGTTTTTACGAATACTATCACGAACAATACAAAATGGAATCACTTGATTCAGCCTTAGTCGACGGTGAAATGATTAGATTTTACGAGCTTGATTTGAAAGAATTTGTAAACCCAGACAACTTAATGAATGACACCGTAAAATACGAAGATGAGTCTGATGTTCCGACATTTGTAAAAAGCGCACTTATTGACCAGGATAAACTTACAAAAGAAACTCTTCAGGAAGAAAACAAGCTTGATGATGACGACATCTACGACATTGATATGATAAATTTTGACCAGATTAACTGTGCGTTTATGAAAACCGAAAGTATCAATGTTTTGGATTATGTTGTACAGGTCTTACAGCAAAACCCTATGGGAATTTTAGCGTTGAAAGCTCAGGATATCTATCAGCCTTACACATTGAAACTTTTATCTACCGTTGAAGAAATAGGAATCTATGACAACATTATACCAATAACTTGCGATGATGAAATGCAATACACTCCGTATTCATTTTTCAGAAACCTAATTTTTTCCGTATTTAATTACACAATTTCAGAAAAACTTATTGATACAAACGATTTTTCTATATTTACAAAAATCTGCGGAGAACAATTGGTTAAGGATTTAATTAAGTTAAACAAGCGTCCGATGGAAGATATTGACTCAACCAGAGATGCTTATTTTGAAATATTTCTGGCAATCCTTCAGGTTATTCCAAACACACTTATCTATATCGAAAACTTTGATAAAATTGACCCAAGTTCAATGTTCGCACTTGAACAATTATTTGAACACCTTGAAGAACTTAACGTCAGCTATCTGATATCATACGATAAGACATTTTCACTGCACAAAAACGCACATTTTCTCCTATCAAGACCTTATTACACGGAAATAACACTAACCGCAACACCTGATGAGGTTATGATAAATTCTGACATAAACTTCTATCAAAATATCCTTACAGATTTTTACTTCCAGAGAATAATGAAATACGCCTGCGGAAGTACGTTATTTTTAGATATTGCAATTCAATACCTATTAGAATCAGGTGTTTATGAATATTCAAACAACTCGGTTGTTATGACAAACCCTAAAACAATTATCGTCCCATCAGGGTTAGAAAAACTTATTCAACGAAGAATAAATATCCTAAAAAATAACAAAGAAGCCGTAGATTTTCTTACCATCCTTGTAATGCTCGGAACAAGGGTTGATGAAAAAACAATCCTTGCACTTAATATTCCAAAATGGCAGGAAATGGCTGAAAACCTTGCTGATATGGGTTATATTTATTCATACAACGATTGTATCTATTTTTCAAACTACAACATTTTGAAAAAATGCCTGCTTGAGATAAGAAAAGACGAAGAGATTGTCGAACTTTGTCAAAACCTATTTGCAAATATCTTCACCGAAGATATTCCAAACCCGATTAAAGCATATTTTTACGAACTTTCAAACAATGGAGAAAAAGTTATATGCGAATGGGAAAAACTTGCAAATATAAGCCTTTCAATGGGTGATGTTTCAACATATTTGAACTGTTCTTCAAAAATTCTTGATTCACTTGAAAAATACTCATCAAATTGGTCAAAAGAAGAACTTGAAACATATAAAACATCCCTGTTTGAAAATATTTCAAACAATCTGATTGATTATAATCCAGAAAACACCAAAAATCTTGCCGAAAAGACACTTCAAAACCTTCAAGCTTCACAAAATTACAACAGCTACATCGCACTTTGTACAAGAATGATTCAAGGTTCAATAACGCATGGTGAATATATTTACGCCCTGAATTTGACACATAACATTCTCTCTACAATGGATAAATCTTCACTTGACCCGGCTTCTCCTGATTTTAACCTGTCATTTTTGTTGATGTCCGTTATTTATGTAAAAATCCTGTTTAATATCGGCGCTTACAATGATTGTCTTGATATCGGGTACAATATCTTAAACGTTATTGATAGCGAAAAACTCAACAACATACAATACTCAATCGTATCAAAAGAAGAATTTAAATATCTTATAACAGAATGTATAGCCTACATTGCAATAGTTGATGTTGTTACGATGAACGAAGATGTAAAAGAGTTTCTTGATATTGCAAACAAGTTACTTGATTTTCTTCCGCCGTCTTATTCAATATTTATTCAGCTTCAAAACTTACTGAAAGGTCAGCCTGTCACACTTGATAGTACGCACTCAACAACAAATGAAAGTATTTGTGCAATTTTGTATTACATAATTAATGCATTTAAAACATTCAAAAATGACCCTGAAAAATTCGCACAGGAAATCTATAAAGCAAAACTTATCGCAAACGACTCAATGTCAACCCAGCTTGAAACATTAACAGACCTTCTGATAGGTTACGCCTACATCAAGCGCGGAACTTACAAAAAAGCTTCTTCAATGCTTTACAAAATAATTAAATCTTCAAAAGAAAAAGGGATGAATGCAATAGTTCACACGGGTTGGTATATTATGAGTATCCTAAATATTGCGGAAGGTAAATTTGATATAGCATACGGCGCGTTAAATAATTCTACAATCCAAATGGAAAAATCAGGAGGAATAAGCGAATATCTTACAATGTTACATAAAGTTAATATGTACAAAGTTTTGATGAACTTAAATTCTCCTGACCAGGCGCAAATTTGCCTGAATCAAGCCTCTTATATTATACAAAAATACGGAATAAATTTTTCACTGAATATTGACAATACATAATGTATGTAAGAAAATTCAATTATAAATTTATCTATCCGTTTTAATAAATATTTGTTTCAGAAAGAGAGGGAAAATGAAAATATTATTTGCGTCTGCTGAGGTTGCACCTTTTTCAAAAGCAGGAGGGTTAGCCGATGTTATAGGAAGCTTGCCGAAACACCTTGAAAAAGATGCCGAAATTGCGATATTTACACCGCTTCACGGATGCATTGATAAGGAAAAATACGGAATAAAAGAACTTGAAAACTCTGAAATGTGGTTAACTTTCGGCTCTTCCCCGCAAAAATTTAACCTCTATATTACAAAACTTCCGGGAACAAATATTAATGTATTTTTTGTAAAAAATGACTGGTATTTTTCTTGTTTTAAAGAAGTTTACCCGAAATACTTAGACCCTAATTATGAACACGAAAGATATATATCATTTTCTCTTGCGGTTATGGAATACGCAAAGGCACTAAACTTCAGACCCGACGTTATCCACGCAAACGATTGGCACACGGCAATGATGCCGATGTATCTTCATTCAAATTATAAATTTGATGATTTTTACAAAGATACAAAATGCGTATTTGAAATCCACAACCTGGCTTACCAAGGAATCTGGTTTGATAACGTAATTGATTTTGCAAATATGAGAAAAGATATTGTATACAACCAATGGGGTTGCGAACACTATAACCGCGTCAACTGGATGAAAGGTGCAATCCAATATTCAGACAGAGTCGTAGCGGTTTCTCCTACTTATTCAAGAGAAATCTTAGGTTCAGAGTACGGAGAAAACCTTGATTATACCCTAAGAGGTGTTCAATACAAACTTCGCGGAATATTAAACGGTCTTGATTACACGGTATTTGACCCTGAAAAAGATAAAGCAATCGCAAAAAATTACAATGTCAAAACCGTTCAATATAAAGAAGAAAACAAAAAAGCTTTATGCAAATACTTTGGACTAAAATACAACCCTGAAAGACCCCTAATCGGTTTTGTATCAAGACTTGTCGGACAAAAAGGGATTGACTTAATCCGCGATATGCAATACGAATTACAAAACCTTAACGCTGATTTCGTGTTTATGGGAAGCGGCGACAAGGATTATGAAAACCTGTTTATCTGGCTATCTAATAACACACAAAATATCAGAACATTTGTCGGATATGATTCTAAGCTTGCAAACCTTATTTACGCAGGTTCTGACTTTTTCTTAATGCCGTCAAAATTTGAACCTTGCGGTCTAAGCCAACTGATTGCAATGCGTTATGGGTCACTTCCGATAGTTCGTGCAACAGGAGGACTGGAAGACACCGTAACAGGTTATCCATTAGACAATTCTAACGGATTTAAGTTCTGGGCATACAACGGCTGGGATATGCTTAACGCTATAAAATGCGCGTTGTACGTTTACACAGACAAATACGTATTTAATGCGATGAGAAAATCCGCTATGGAAGCCGATTTTTCTTGGAAACGCAGCGCTAAACAATATCTTGATATGTACAAAGAAATTTGCGGGAAATAATTATAACCCTAATTTTTCGTTAAGTTTAAGGATATCA
>CAMDYM010000043.1 GCA_945910425.1 uncultured Candidatus Melainabacteria bacterium
TACCAAGACTTCATCAGAAGCGAAGGTCGTTATAAATCATTATTGAAAACTAACCCTGAAGCTGCTGAAGCACTTTATACCCAAGCAGAAGAAGATGCTGCTAAACGTATGAATGTTTATAAAGCAGTTGGTGAATTGATGAAATAATGATTAACTCATTATAAAAGAAAAGGGCGGGTATTTTTAAATAGAAATCCCGCTCTTTTTTTGCTTTTTGGATAAAAATTGTGTATAATAAAAATTATTATCTAGGGGTGTTTATGGTTAAATTTTCGTACAATTTAATAACAAAAGACAGAATAAAGATTGCGCTTAATCATTATAGTAACAACCATGATGAAGTTGTAATAATTATGCCCGGCTGGTGCATGACAAAAGACTCTGAAGCTTTTGTAAGAATTTCTGAATTTTTTGCAAAATCTTACGATGTAATTTGTATGGATTTTAGAGGTCATGGAAAAAGCGGCGGAATGTATACTTTTACATCGTTAGAGCTGATGGATGTTGATGCTGTTGTCAGGTATGCTCGAAAAAAGAATTATGAAAAGATTTATCTTGCAGGTTTTTCGCTTGGTGCTGCTATGGCAGTCATTTACGGTTCAAAAAGCATATTTATTGATAAGATTATCGCTGTATCTGCTCCTGCTGATTTTGATAAAATTGAAAATAAAATGTGGAAAAAAGAAGCTTGGGGAGAAACATTTAGAAAATTTGAAATCGACAGATTTATTTCAATAAGACCGTATCCCGTATTTTTGAAGAAAATAAAACCTATTGAGGTTGTAGATAAAATTAAAGCTCCAATATTATTTATTGCAGGGGAAAATGATCCTACAGTCTATTCTTGGCATACAAAGGCTTTATATGACAAGGCAATTTGCACAAAACAGTATAAAGAGTATAAAGACGGATGCCATGCAGAAGATTTATTTTTGCATTTTGAAGATGATTTTTCTGCACTTTGTATGAATTGGCTAAGGGGTTAATAAAAAAATATATTTACCCCATCATCTGATCATAGACTCGGCGAACTTCTTTAATATCCTGCCACATTTGCCATTTTGGTGAACCTTTTTCTCTGCTGTCGTTTCTTAATAGATAAGACGGGTGAAATATCGGCATCATTTTTGAATAATGAGGACCCTCAAACCATTTTCCGCGTAGCTTTGTAATCCCTAATTTTGTATCTAAAAATGAATTTACGGCAACTCGTCCGCATAATAATATAATTCTTGGTTTTAGAATATCAACTTGTGCATTGAGATACTCCCTGCAAGCGGCTTTCTCTTCAGGCAAAGGGTCACGGTTTTCAGGAGGTCTGCATTTTAAAGTATTACAAATATAAATATCTTTTTCCCGGGAAAATCCTACACAGCCTAATATTTTATCTAACAGTTGTCCTGCTTTACCAACAAACGGTTCACCTTTTTGATCTTCATAATACCCGGGAGCTTCGCCGATTAGCATAAGTTTAGAATTTGGTACCCCGCCTGAAAAAACAATATTTGTTCTTGTTTTACAAAGATTACATTTTTCACAAGTTAAGCATTTATTCTTAATTTCCTCTAATTGAGCACAAAATTCTGTTGCCAAGTTTACTCCTCCGGTTCGAGTACTGATATTACGGCATTATCTGTTGATAAGTATTGTTTAATTGAATTATTAATATCATCAAGTGTGATATTATCTAAATTAGTAAGATAATCTTCTACCAGTTTTAAATCATCACAAACCGTCATATAATAACCTATTGTTTCACCGATTTCGGAAACAGTTTCGGCAGCATATGCAAAACGTGATTTGATTTGCTTTTTAGCTTTGGTAAGTTCGTCATCTGTAATCGGAATATTTATCAGGTCTGCAAGCTCTTTTTTAACCAATTCAACAGCTTTTTCTTTATATTCAGGATTAAAGTTTGCCTGAATAAAGAAGTTATTACCGTCTTTAAATTGATAGTGTTCAGATGATACCATATTAAAGATTTTTTCAGGTAATTTTTCTACAAGGTTTTGGTTAAGTCTTGAACTTGAACCGTCACCAAAGATTATACTAATTAAATCCAGACATATTGTTTGTTTTAAATCTGCTGCTTTTGGTCCTAACCAGCCAAACATAAGGTATGAAGTTTGTACATTACCTTTTACCTCTACATATTTTGTTTCAGAAACAGGTGAATCAATTTCATTTAAGCGAGGTTCGGATTCAATTCTGTTTGGAAATGTAAATTTTTCGCAGATAGTATTTAAAACTTCTTCATGGTCAAAATCACCGACAACAATTGTTGTTACGTTTTTCGGGGTGTAAAATTTTCTGTAATAGTTGTCAATATCTTCTCTTGTGAGTCCTGAAATAATTTCAGGAGTACCGATAACATCACGCTTATACGGGTGATTTGTGTACATGTTATAATTGCAGGTATTATAAACTTTAGTCCATGGTTGATCTTTTCTCATTCTGATTTCTTCAATAACCACATGGCGTTCGCGTTTATCTGTTACTGAATTATCGTTTATATCAAACGGGGCACCAAGTTCTTCTGCCGGGAATATCGGATCCATCATCATGTCAGAATGTAAATCTAAGGCAAGCTTAAAATCTTTGTTATCAATACCTTTTGGCAGTGTTACGTAATAAAAAGTGTAATCTTTCCAGGTTGCAGCGTTAACTATTGCTCCTTTTGATTCAAGCATTCTGTCAAACTCACCGACTTTAAATCTGTGTGTGCCTTTAAACATTAAGTGTTCAAGGAAATGAGAAATCCCGTTATTATTGTTATCTTCATTAATTGAACCTGTTTTAACCCAGGACGATACGTTTACCATATCACCTTCTTTATGTGCCAATACTATTTTATGTCCGTTATCTCGTTCATAGACTTCTACTTCTTTTGTTAAAAACGGATAATTTACTAATGTTTTCTTCATATAAAATTCCTCATCTCAAATTTGATATCTTTATTATAACATAATGCAAAAAGTTTTGTTTAATATATAATTCATGTATGAAGGATATTGTAAGACAAATTAAGGGAACCGTTGTTGTATCTGTACAGGCTATGCCGTCTGAGCCTTTATATCTTGAAAAATGTATGGCTGCAATGATGAAATCTGTTGTAACAGGCGGAGCTTCAGCTTTAAGGGTTGCAGGAGTAAGAGATGTGCGTAATGCAAAAAGACTTTTTGATGTTCCTGTAATCGGGCTGACTAAACCTAACGTAATCCCTAAAAATTGGAAAGAAATTGTTTATATTACGCCGACAATGCATGATGTTATTGATTTGATTCAAGCAGGAGCGGATATTGTAGCTTTTGACGGTACACAAAGAAAACGTCCGAATAACGAAAAAATAGAAGACTTAATAAGATATATTCATGTACACAAAAAGCTTGCTATGGCAGATATTTCTACTTTAGAAGAAGGTCTTGCGGCGCAAAAAGCGGGAGCTGATATTTTATCAACAACCCTTGCAGGTTACACGTTAGAGTCAAGTAATTCTCCAAAAGATGAACCTGATTTTGAACTTTTAAATGAGCTTGTTAAAAATACAAATCTCCCTGTTGTTTTAGAAGGCAGAATTTGGGAACCTGAGCAGGTTGATAAAGCTTTTGAACTGGGTGCGCATTGTGTTGTAATAGGTTCAGCAATTACAAGACCTCAGCTTATTACAAAACGTTTTGTATTCAGGAATAAGGGGTAAAATTAGGGGTTAAAATTATGAAAAAAGCTTTAGCCGTTGATGTTGGCGGTACAAAAATATATAATGCTATAATAAATGAAAAAGGTGAAATTATAAGTGAAGTTGAAAAACACTCAACACCTAAAACTTTTGACGAAATTGAAAATGTATTTCGTCAAATAATCAAAAAACATGAAGATAACGTGGATGTTATTGCCTTTTCAACATGCGGAGCCGTTAATAATCAAAATGACGGGATTGTAGGTTCAACAGGAAATATTGCAAAAGAATACCCTTCTATGCAATTTAAAACGCTTTCCAAAAAGCCTGTATTTGTTGAAAATGATGCAAATTGTGCGGCTTGGGCTGAGTATAAAATCGGGGCTTCAAAAGGCTGTACTAATTCTGTGATGCTAACTTTAGGAACAGGTGTCGGCGGAGGTATAATTGTTAATAACAAGCTTTTAAAAGGCAAAAACGGTGCAGCAGGCGAGATGCATTTTAAGATGTACTCAGATAAGCGCAGAAAGTGTTCTTGCGGCTCTTGGGATTGCTTTGAAATATACGCATCAGGTAACGGTTTAAGATTAACTGCTGTTGAGATGCTGAATAATCCGTCTGTGACAACTTATGATGTAATAGATGGGGTTAATAAGGGCGATAAAACAATGCTTGATATCTTAAATTGTTGGCAATGTGATATTTCAAACGGTATTATCGGACTTGCTAATATTTTTGATCCTGATTGTGTTGTACTGTCAGGCTCTATGGCAGAGTTTGTTGATACAAAGAAGATTGAATCAATAGTAAATTCTGAAATTGTGACAACACCGACAAAAATACTTAAAGCAACTACGGGTAATTATTCAGGTATGATAGGAGCCGCTCTTTTAGCATTCGAGGTAAATAATGGGTAAATCAAAGTCAAGAATACTTAGAAAAGGCATTAATAACCAATTTACCAGCATGACTCGTGAAAATGCGATTAGTGAAACTGCAAAATTACTTAATTCAAATAACTTAACTGAGGCAAGAAACTTAATTACGATGTTTGGCATGTCAGCTGAAGAAGTTCTTGAAGCCGGTGCAAGCTATGAGGCTGTTATTTCATTAAAGAATATATTTAAGGACTCTTAGAATGATAAAAAATGTTATATTTTGGTTAAATTGTGCAAGGGTTTATTCTTTGCCTATTACGGTTTTAAACTGGCTTGTTATATTCGTTTTTTCGCTCAAATCAGGCGGTAATGCATTATTAGGTGTGGTTGCATTATTCGGAATCGGACTTGTTCATATGGCAACAAATCTGTTAGATGATTATTTTGATTATAAAGATGAAAAATATATGCAATCAGCCCAAAATTGCAAATGTGCTTACCTTAAATCAGGTGAAGCAACGGTTAAAGATTTAAAAAATGCAATAATAATATTTTTATCAGTTGCCGCTTTGATTGGCTGCTTTTTATTTTTAAAATCAGGAGTTTATGTTGCTCTGCTTGCATTTATCGGATTTGTTGTTGCTGTTACATATCAAAAATTTTCAATAAACGGGCTTGGCGAAATATCTATCATTATTGCTTATGGTCCGTTGTTATATGAAGGTGTATATTACGTAATGACAGGAAAATTTTCTTGGGTAGTATGCTTATTGTCACTATCTTGCGCATTTATTACAAATACAATACTGTACGTTCATATGTTAATGGATTTTGACGGTGATTTTGAAGCAGGGAAAAAAACTCTGTGTACAACATTAAAAACTAAAGAAAATGCTCTTAAAGCGCTTGGTGTGTTTTATTTAATCGGGTTTATACTCTTGCTGGCTTTTGCCTTTGTAATAAAAGATTTTTGGCTTCTTTTAACTTTTGTGATTGTTCCCGAAATTTTTGATTTGTATAACAGCATGCGAAAATTTAATCTTGATAAACAAAGCATGCCAAAAATTTACCCCTGGCATTATCCGCTTGATAACTGGAAAACTATTGAAAACACTAAAGATGCACCGTTTTATTTTAGATTTTTCTATTCCCGTAATATTGTAACCTTATTCATGCTTTTAGTGTGTTTTGCAATTCTTATAGGTTAATTATTAAGTTTTGTAAATTGTAATAGTATGGTTAAAACTCAATAATATCAATAATCCTATAAATTGATATATATTTGATATATAAAATTTAGCACTTTTTATATACTAAAAGTTTTTATATATATGTAAGCCTCAAGCGAATAGATAATAAAAAAAGGAGAATATATGGCCAGAGTACTAATTTCAATGCCGGAAGATTTTTTAAACAGGATTGATCAGATTGCAGACGGAGAGAACCGTTCAAGAAGTGAATTAATCAGAGAAGCTTTAAGAACGTACATCTATAAGCAAAGGATTAAAGAATCAACAGGCGCAATGCAGAATGCTAACTTGTTAGAATCGTTGTTGGGATAATCAAAGGAAACGGAAAAAGCGAAAGATTTGGGACAAACATTATAGAAGCCCTCGAGAAATCGGGGGCTTCTATATTTTTGATTGTTTCTAAAACAGTATTGTTTGCGGATAAACTTCTTCAACATAGTTTGTCCATTCTTTTACGGGGAAGAATCCGAAACCTATTTCTGCACTGTTTTCACCTAACATTTGAAGCGCGGGAGTTTCTATCGGAGGCCCCGCAGGTGTTGTTCTTGCAGGATTTTTCGGATTAGAAATCACACCTGTACTTCTTAATAATGTGATAAGAAGTGAATTTTGCTTGACTTCATATTCTGTAAGTCCGCTTGTAATAAAACCGCATCCTTGTGTCCAGGCAAAGCGCTGCATTGGAGCAGTATTTGTTTTAACTTCTTTTCCTCTTTCGGTTGGTAAATTTTCTCTTATGTCGTATTCAGGGTCAAATTTGCGTTTTATTAACAGGTTCATATCTTCTGATTGAACTTCTGTTATACTTTTTGGGAAATTAAACTTAACCTGCCAAAGTTTGTTAGTAAGCAAGTTTAACCACTTAAACTTCATATTTATAAGTTTTGAGCGTTTATTGATTGAAACATCTACGTTAAAGAATGATGTTTTTATTCTTATGGTCATACGTAATTTACCGTCAAGAACAATCTTTGCAGATTTAATTTCTGCAATTTCGTATTTATCATTTTTTACAGGTCCAAAGTTGTAGCTGTCGCCTTTATCATTGCATCTTACAAACTCAATGAAATTCTTATAACACTTTGCTTTATCGTAAATATTCAGCTTACCGTCTTCAATTTCAAGCCTGATATTAGAATTAAATATATTTGTATCATCTGCATGCAAGTCGGATTCAGAATCATCTTTATTAAATTCTTTAATTACAGTGTAAATTGTTGTATAATCTTCCGTCACAGGTATTTTGTTTGTATCATAAAGTAAAGATTTCGGAAACCCTTTGCGCTTTGATATAACCTGCTCAGTTTCAGAGTCAACAACAGTTCTTTCGGCTGTTAAAATCTTATACTTATCGGCATATTTAAAGCTTATTGAAAGATCTTCGGGCTGATTATATGTAATTTCGTTAAAAATAGTATCTGCAATTTGAAGAATTTTTTTATAACGAATAATATTTTCTTCATGCACATTATCTTTTGAGCAGCCGCAAATACTGTCATGTGCTTGGTTTTGCAACAAAAGTCTGTAAGCATATTCTATTGCGTTATCATAATTTGAACCAAAGTTATACTGTAATTTGTCAGCCAAATCCAATTTGTAAGAGCATAACGTATTTAACTGTTTTAAATCCATGCGGGAAGAGTATGCACCTTGCAGAATAAATGTTTTTGAATTATCACGAAGTTCATCATTATGTTTATGTTTAAATTTTACTTTATCAAAATACTCAAATAAAGATCCGAGCTTAATTTCATAATCGTCTAAAAGCAAATTAACAGCTTCAATTTGTTCTGAGATATCTTCAGGAACCCCTAAATGGTCTGCTCCGATTGGTAGGAGTAATGTATCTCCTGATTTTTCGGCAATTTTATCTAAATTTGACTTAAGAAAATCAGCTTTTTCTTTGATTGATTTTTCAGTCGAAAAAATATCCATAAAATAACCGCGGATAAGATTAACAGTATTAACTCCGTTAAATATGAATTCAGATGGTAAATCTCCGCAACCACGCCATACGACAGCTTTATTAATACCGTATTCTTTTAAAATATCCGGTATATTCTGACTATGTCCGAATGTATCAGCAAGATATGCAATATAATTTTTACATCCAAAACCTCTTGCGATTTTTAACCCTATTTCAATGTTCTTTCTGAAACAAATACCGTCAGTTAAAAACTCATCTACAAGACAATAAAACGGTCCTATAAAGAGCTTTTTCTGCCCTACAAGCATTCTTATTAAGTCTTCTTTTTCAGGTCTTAATTCCAAATAATCAAGCAACGCTGATACTTGTCCGTCAAAGTAAAAAGACGGAATTTTATCGTTTAGAAGCATTTCTAAAATGTTATCAATAACTCTTATCAGTCTTAACCTGAATACTTCATACTCTTGATACCATTCTCTGTCCCAGTGAGTGTGAATGTATGCTATTACTTCTTTTTTCTTAGTATTATTTTTTTGATTAAACATAATAAAATAATAGCATTTTTGTATGAATATGGCTAATTGTTAAGATTACCCGAAAGCGGAATGAAATATTTATTATTAGCTTCTAGTATTGCTTTAACAAGGTGAGGTAAATTATGAAAAAATTTTTAGCAATCAGTTTTATTTTAGCGGTAACGGGATTTTTTTTAGGGGCAAATGCAGCCACAAGAACAATAAGACAAGTATATAATGTTCCTAATCAAAACTATAACTACAGTAATATTAATCCTTATTCAAATGATTTATCAAAAATCGAAGATTATCTTTTTGGTAGAACATATAGAGGTGAAACTCCCGAGGCAAGGCTTAACAGAATAGAAAAAAACTTGTTTAACAGAACCTATCCGTCTTTAAATATAGCACAGAGGATGAATAATGCTTTAGAAAACTACAGAGATGATTATTATAACAGAAATTATTTAACACAATACGCAAACACTCCGACTTCCCGTATCAGAAATCGTTTTGTAGGGCAACCTACAGGTTTTACTCCGCCGATTATGAACTTACCGTTTGGACCGTCATTTTCTGGTATAAATCAATCATTTTCATCTAACAGAGGTTACGGTTATAACAACTATATTCCTGCAAATACAGGAATGGGGATTCATATATTAAATTAGATGTAAAAAATATATTAATGACTTAAAAACTTGCTATTTTAATGATACTATATATATTGTAGTTATAGATGGGAGAAGTACAATATGTGCGGTATCGTTGGATATGTAGGGAATAAACCCGCAATTGATATATTATTAGACGGATTAGAACAGTTAGAATACAGAGGATATGACTCATCAGGAGTTGCGCTTAAGTGTTCTGAGTCTATAAAGGTTTACAAAGCAGAAGGCAAGTTAATAAATTTAAGAGAAGAATTAGCGCCGCATGCTTATGAGTTAGCAAAATCAACAACAGGTATCGGACATATTCGCTGGGCAACACATGGTGCGCCGACAGTTGTTAACGCTCACCCGCACACTTGTAATTGCGGAAATCTCGTTGTTGTTCATAACGGAATTATTGAAAATTATAAAGAATTAAGAGCCGAACTTGAAGCAAAGGGTTGTAAATTCAAATCTCAAACAGATACAGAAACAGTTGCTCACCTTGTGGCATCCGTTTACGCTGAAGTTAAAGATCTTAAAAAAGCAGTGCAGCTTGCTGCTAAAAAACTTCAAGGGGCTTACGCTTTATGTATTATGCATAACAGCGAACCTAATAAAATTGTAGCTACAAAAAGAAATGCACCTCTTATTGTCGGCGTAGGTGAAAACGAATTTTATGTTGCATCAGATGTTCCTGCTTTTATTAAGCATACAAAACGTGCAATTTATTTAAGTGATAATCAGGTTGTAACACTTACTTCAAACTCAATAGAGCTTGAAGATGAGTCAGGTAATATTTTAACCCCGAAAATTGAATTGTTACCATGGGAACCTGTAGCTTTAAGTAAAATGGGTTACAAACACTTTATGCTTAAAGAAATTCATGAGCAGCCTGATGTTATCAGAAACATTTTAGTTGGGAAGCTTCATACATCGGATTCAGATATTGTATTAGATGAAGTTAAACTGACAAAAGAAACATTGAAAAAATTAAACCGAATTCAAATAATCGCTTGCGGAACATCTTTGCATGCAGCAATGATTGGTAAATATATTATTGAGAACTTCTGTGAAATTCCTGTTGATGTTGAAGCATCAAGCGAATATATTTACAGAAAAACAGTAACTGATGAACACACTCTTGTTATCGGCGTATCACAATCAGGTGAAACTGCTGATACTTTAACAGCAATTAAACAATCAAAAGCACGCGGCTCTCATATTTTGATTATAACAAACCGTCCTGATAGTGCCATGGCACGTGAAGCAGACAGTTTAGTTCCTGTTAACGCGGGTATTGAAGTATCTGTTGCTGCTACAAAATCTTATATTGCACAGTTAACGTCATTCTATCTTTTAGCTTTATATATGGCAGAAGTTAAAGAAACAATGGCAAAATCTGATTTGACAAGCTTAAAATCAGAAATTCTCCAGTTGCCGCAAAAGATTGAACAAATCCTTGCTCATAAAGAAAATATTCAAGCTTGTGCAAGAAAATACGCTAATACAAGAGATTTTATCTATATTGCAAGAGGAATTAACTATCCGACAGCGTTAGAAGGCGCGTTAAAGCTAAAAGAAATCAGCTATATTAACGCAACAGGTTATCCCGCAGGTGAATTAAAACACGGTCCGATTGCTATGCTTGATGAAACAATGCCGGTATTATCAATTCTTATGAACGGTACTGTTTATGAAAAACTTCTATCTAACAGTGAAGAAGCAAAAGCAAGAAACGCAAGGATGATTGCTCTGACAAACTCAGATGATGCTAAATTAGATGATTTATTTGATTATATTATAAAAGTTCCTGATGTAACCGAACTTTTATCGCCAATTATAGCAATGATTCCGCTTCAATTGATTGCATACTATATTGCAGAATTTTTAGGTAAAGACGTTGACCAGCCAAGAAACCTTGCAAAATCAGTAACAGTCGAATAGTGTTAAAGGATATGAGAAAATGATACGTTCTGATATTGTATTTTTAGACTCAAATTTAACCAGGGAAGAAATTGAAAAACAGTTAGCCGATAACTGCGGCGAAGTTGTTCGCTGGGCAATTATCGGCGTAACTGATAATAAATTAAAAATATGCGTTTCTATACTACAATAATTTTTTGAGCTTGTTCCCGTTCTGCTATTTGTTCATATTTTTTATCAATCTGACCTGCATTGTAAGCTTGTTTAGAAAATTGGTTTATTAACCATAAAGCGCCGCCTCCAATTAGTCCTGCGGCTCCAAACTTAGCAGGATTATTCAAAACTTTTGATAATAATCCCGTTCCAAAACCTTTTTTAAATACTTTTTCGGCTAAGAATTTACCGACACTTCCAACACCTTTACCGATTGCAGTCGCGGTTTTTGTTAACAGATCAGGTTTTACAGCTCCGACAATTCCTGTAGCACCAATTGCAGCTAAAGCCGGTGCTCCATATCTTAAATTGTTTTTTGCATGCTCTTTTGCTCGATTAATACGATTGTCAATACTTCCATAGTTCACGGTTTGTGCCGCGTTAATAGCTCCTACCATATAATTACCTTCCTTTTTTAAAATAAAAATAACCTACTTATATATAAAGTTTTGGAAGGTATAATAATTGATTTTTTTAAGCTATTTTCTTAACATTTTTTAATAATCATTTAAAGTAATAGCATTAACAGGACAGTTAATAGCCGCATCAATACATAAGTCTTCGGTATCATCTATCCTGTTTGTATTAATAATTGCTTTTGAACCCTGAATATCAAAAACTTCAGGATTAATAACCGCACACGCACCGCATCCGACACAGGTATTTAAAATACTTATATACATTAAAAAGCCCTCCATTTTTGTTATTATGAAGGACTTTTTTATAAATTTAAACAGTAATAAGTCTAATATTATTAATCATCATTTGAGATAATTTGTGCACCGTTATTTTCAACAGACAATGTTTTTAGTGTTGATTTAATATTTAAATCCGCCCAGGTTTCGCGAACAACTTCTTTAATCTTATCAACATTGTTTTTCTCGGATATAATAAGAATTGAAGAACCAGCACCGCTTAAAACGCAGCCTAAAACATTATCAAAATGTCTTAATTTATCAATAATTTTATCTAAACCCGGTACAAGTTTCATTCTGTATGGCTGATGTAACCTGTCTTGAAGCGCAAGCTTCATAAGTTCGGAATCCTTTGTATGAATTGCTTCAACAAACATTGCAAGCCTTTTTGCGTTAAATATAGCGTCTTTCATAGGAACTTCAGCCGGCAGCACAGAACGCGCAATATCGGTTGATAATTCAAAATCAGGAACACAAACAGTAACCGCCCATTCCTGAGGCCAATCAAGTTTTCTATAAATAACACTGCCATCATCTTCTTGAGAAGATATAACAAGTCCGCCAACTATTGCAGGTGTAATATTATCAGGGTGTCCTTCGATTTCGCAGGCAATTGATAATAAAGCAACTTCATCGGCAGGACGTCCTAAAAGCTCGTTTGCCGCAATTAAAGCACCCACAATAACAGATGAACTGCTTCCTAAACCTCTTGCAACAGGTATATTTGAGTGAATATTAATTTTTAACTCGCTCGGAGTTTGTCCGATTGAATTGTAAAGAAGTTCAACTGCCTTATAAACAATACTGTTTTCATCAGACGGAATATGGTCTAATGACAACTGATCAATAGAATCAGTGTCTGCCATAACATTGATTTCAATACCTGTTCCCGGTAAAACAGTTTCTTCTATAGTAATTGTATTATATATCGGCAAAGCCATCCCCAGGCAATCAAACCCTGGCCCCATATTGGCTGTTGTAGCCGGTACTTTTACGCTAACTTTCATATTTGTAATCTGCCTTTCTGCTTTATTATACCAAAAACAGGCTCAAATATAACAAAAAATAGTAATGTTAAGTGTTTGCAATAGATATAAAATAGGTGTAAAATAAGACTATGTATGAATTTCACCCATATTATACGGCAGACGGTTCAGTAGGGCTGTACAGTCCCGAGTTTAATGACATATATCACAGTGCAACAGGAGCTTTAACTGAAGCAATAGAGAAATTTATCGAGCCTTTTGATTTTGATTTGCTTGTGCGAAAAAGCGAAATAAAAATTTTGGATATTTGTTTTGGAATCGGATATAATTCAAAAAGTTTTTTGCAAAAAATTTTTTCTCTTACAGAACATAATATCGATACGATATATACCAATAAAATAAATAGAATATTATCTACATGTAACGATAAGATATATAACGATAATATTTTTAATAAGATTTCTGTAACAGCTGTAGATAATGATAAAATTTTGGCATTTTTATCTCCGTTTATAAAAACAGGAGAAAAAAATATAAAAAATAATAAATTTGATTTTGAATATAAGAATTTGGAAAAATATTTAAAATATGATAAAAAAAATCCAAAACCAAAAATTGAAAAAATAATTAATTTTTTAATTTTTGAAAAAATAGCCCAAAATCTCCCTGAAATCTTCTCAAATTCTGATATTGAGCAAATTTTATCAAATAAAGAATATCATCGATATTTTGACACGAATTTAAGGGGCATTTACGAGCTTTATAAAAATGCGGCTAATAAATTAACCCCTGTTGTGAATAAACTATCCTTTTTACATAATATATATTATAACCATGTATCTAAATGTTATAAAAGAGGGCTAAAAAGGTACCAGCTTCAAGATATTAATTTTAATCTTAAAATAGGTGATGCACGCGAGGTTATAAAAAATGATAATAACTTGTATAATTTGATATTTTTAGACGCATTTACCCCTTCAAAGTGTCCGATTTTATGGTCGTATGAATTTTTCAAACTGCTTTATCAACATTTAGAAGATGATGGTATGATTTTAACATACTCATCTTCAGCATCAGTTCGAAATGCCATGGTTGAAGCAGGATTTTTTATTGGTGAAAATTTTAACCTATCAAAAAATAAATCATTAGGAACAATAGCTTCAAAAAATCCTCACTTAATAAAGTATAAACTTTCAGAATTTGATTTAGGGCTTTTAAAAACTACAGCAGGTATATTTTATCGTGATGAGAATTTAAACGCTCAAAATGAGGTGCTTATCGAGCGTAGAAAACTTGAAGTAAAAAATTCAAACCTTATGTCAAGTTCTCAGTATAATAAAAAAGCTAAATTATTATAAGTATATATCTAAACGATAGGTTGGTTGTTATCAAATTTTCTCAAAACAATTTCATATCCCAAAAGTTTTGCAAAAAACTCAACATCATTAAAATCTAATGAACCTTTTCTCAATTTATGAGATAACCCGTCCATTGTGTATTTTTTATCGCTGTTTTCTGTTGCTAATTTTGCAAGCTGGGTTAAAGTCATACATTCTTTAGCTAACATAATTTTTACAAATTCCCTAACGGACATCTTATCTCCTTAAAAATAGACTTATATATCTTATTATTGATTATATTGACAATAAACTTCAAACACTTTATAATAATCGTATTATTAGTCTATATACCATGCTATAGTTCTATAATTGCTTAATATAAGGAGGAGATATGAAAAAGGGATTTACTTTGGCTGAAACACTAATTACTCTCGCTATTATTGGAATTGTAGCTGCAATGACCATACCCACAATGATTCAAAAGAATTTTGAAAAACGTACGGTTACACAGCTTCGTGCGACTCAATCCATACTCTCTCAAGCTCTGCGTATGGCGGAAGAAGAACATGGGACTATGGATGGCTGGGTTTCTACACCCCAAATTGATCCCGTAACTGCTAATGCTTATGCGGAAAAGTTAAAACCATTTCTAAAACTTGCACTTGACTGCGGTGTAAAAGACCCTAATAGTAAATGCATATATAAGGGACAATATAAATTAAAAAACGGTCTGCCTGCTAATTCTCCGCCGGCAACAGTAGGATACTATTACATTATGAAATTGTATAACGGATCATCTATCTTTTTCCGATATGCAGGCAAAGGGGCGATTAAACTACATAATGCCAATGGAATAGTGCTTTTTATGGTCGATACAAATGGAGCAAATTCTCCTAATCAATGGGGAAAAGATACTTTTCAATTT
>CAMDYM010000044.1 GCA_945910425.1 uncultured Candidatus Melainabacteria bacterium
TTTCCCTTTTTCCTATTGATTTTCCAACGACTTACACAATAAGTCGTTTTTCTTTGCGAGTTTTGCGGACGAATGGAGCGCAGCGAATTCGGATAGCGAGCGGATTGAGCAAGCCGAGCAGAAGCATGAGCGTAAGCGAAAGACGAACACGCGACAACGGAAACGTTAAGTTTTCGTTGCAAGTGTGAGCGGTGCCGTTTTATGCGAGGCGGGTATGTTGTTAGACGGGGCACTATGCTACCAACAGCCTTGCACTTTGTGATGTAAATGCACTCCGCAGGGTCGGCTACGCCGTGAGTAAGACGAGTAACAGCAAAATTCAAGACACCAAACCAACAAAATTTAAATGTCAGCTTGGTAAAGCTGACCTACAGACTTATTCCCTTATTCACCCTGTATTGACTTATCTTATGCTGCTGCTTTCTTTTCTTCTTCCCGATATTGAGCTGTTCCGGGGAATGCGTCTGAACCTGTTCTCATTTTTGTAATCATATATTGCATTTTCGGAATAAGTGTTGATAAGAACAATGCTGATGTTGCAAATCCTGCACCCCAGTTAAGTGCGTTTAATTTCAGGTTATTATTAGAAGCTTTACGTAATAATTGCATTGTAACTTCTTGAGCATCTGTTTTACGAGCTTTTACGATAATTGATTTAACATAATCTAACAGCTCTTTCTTAACTGCATCAAGTTCACTTTGTGCAACATATTGATATTTTTCCGTAAATTTATTACCGAATCTGTTTTTAAAGAATTCACGTAAGAATTCAGGATTATTAATATGTCCGCCGTTAAAGACATCTCTTGCTTGTGCTTCTGTAATAATTGATACACCTTTAAGCTTAGGTTGAAGTTCGGACATTTTTTGTGCAAGTTTTTTGTATTTTTTAACCTGAACAGGAGTAAATCCGAGTTTTTCAAGTTCTTCATTGAATGCTTTAAGAGAGGTAATTTTAGAGCCTTTACCTTTAAATCTTGCAGCCAAACTTTCAGGAAGTGCGGTATCACTGCCGAGCAAATCTTTTGCAAACTGTTCAACATTAACTTTTTTGTTTTTAATTGTTTCAAGGTAATTTTCCATATATCGTGTTGCAAATTCTGCTGATTGAGGGTCAAGTCGGGTACTTGACGCGCCCTTGGTTTCAATTTTATTTAACCATTTGTTCATATTAGACATATTAAACATGTAGAAATAAATTGAACTGATATCACGGAATCCGATTTCAACTCTTTCGTCATTATTTCTTGCTGAGTATGTTCTTCCGCCTGCTGTTCCCACGTCAACTGATAGCAATTGCCAATTTCTGCTGCTTTCAAACTTGTTAGCAATAGCAAGATAGTCTATACCGTTAAATGAAATCTCTTTTGATTTATTATCATTTTTATCTTTTTTAATAAAATCATCAAATGTAGGATGTAAAGGCTGTATAGCAACATTTGCAGGAACATTGTTTACATCTTTGTTTTTATGATAAGAACGGGTTATAGCCTGATTAATTTTTGGTAAAGCAAACCCGATAAAAGCATTTGCAAGAACAACACTTGACAAAACCTTGGCAAACTTAAATTTTGCCATGGTTGATCTAAGTATTTTATCACCATTGGTTTTAGTTTCTTGTGCCAAATAATTATTTAATGGTCTGCGAACATTATCACTTGCAATATCAACAACATTTTTAGGAAGTTTATTAATCCATTGACCTATTTTTTCAAAAACCCAGTTTAAGCCTTTAACACCGCCAAGCCAAAAAACAGCGCCCGAAAATTCTTCGGTAATTCTTTCACGAGCCTCGTCAAAACCACCTCTTTGATAAGCCTGATAAGTTCTGCCGCCTTCTACAAAAGCTTCCAAAGCAATAACAGGCAAAAAGCCGCCTGATGCCATTTGCTTAACTATATTTCTTGATAGTGGTTGATTTATATTTGCTATTGGAATCTTTATTGACATGGGTTTTGAACTTTCACTTCTAATAACTATTTAATACTGCTCAATATATTTTTTTGCCCATGGTATTTCTATTTTTAATATTTTGTTACAAAAAACTTAAATGTTATAAAAAATGAGCAAGAAAAATCATGTTCATGTTTTACTGGATATGTAGATAAAGGATTTAGTGTGATGATAAACAAAATTAGCGCAAATAATATTAATAATTATCAGAAAGTATCATTCGGACACGGTCAAGAAACCCCAAATAATCTTACAAAAAAACAAAAAGCAATAATTTTAGCCTCATCAGCAGCAGGTATGGCACCTGTTTTAATGGGACTTGCAAAGCATAAAGGTTTTTCACTTAATCCTGTAAAAATTTTTAAAACCCCGATAAAAGATTGGGCACTGTTTAAATATGCCCCAAAAGAAAAAGCAATACAATTTGAAGCTCCGCAAATCATTGCAACGGCAGCAGGCTCTGTTATAGGCGGATTTGCAGGCGGATGTATTGTTGATAAACAAAACATCAAAGCTAAAAAACGTGAAGTTTTAAGCCAGTTATTAGGTAATGTTCTGGTTCCTGTGGGGTGTGTAGCATCAGGTGCAGCTGTTTATGAAAAATATGCAGATAAAATTGAAGGCGTTATGCCGCAACTAAAAAGTACTAAAAAAGCTGCAAAAGTATTTAATAAAGTACTTCAAAAAATTCCAAATGCTGCGACAACATTAGGTCTGCTTGGTATAGGAATATATTTAGGCAACAGGGTTTCAAACCTTATAAACGAAAAACTTTATCACAAAAAAGTAGAACGTGATATCAAGCCGAGTGACTTTGCCCCGCACGTAGATGATGTTTGTATGGCAACATCAATGATGAACCAAGATTCACTTTTTGGGTCAAAACTTGGCAGAATTATTCCGATTGCACTTTTAGTTCCCGGATATGAAACAGGCATAGCTCAAGATAAGTAATGTAAATAAATATTAACCCTAAAAACACTGTTTGTATCTGATTGTAAACACTGTTAAAACATTTCATTCTAAAGGTTGAGGAATTTATTTTTTTTGCATTTTTTAAAAGTAAAAGTGTTGATATTACACGTTTTGAACCCAATTTTAATTGTAAAGTTTTGTTAAAATTACTACTTATTTAGTACATTTTCATGACATTTTTACCGTTACATGATGTATAATATATATAGAAGATATATTTAACCCAAAATCGCGTTTATCAGACCTAGAATATTTTGTATAATCAAAATAGAAAGGCAGCGAATATATGAGCAACCTACAATTTCAAAATGATTTAGACAGATTAGTTGAGATTTTGCCTCCACGAATTAAAGAACACATCTCATACGAAGAAATGGAAGATGTTATAGAAATCGTTCTTGATATCGGACGACCGCCTGAGATTCGGCATGCGAACGGCAAGATTGAGTACCTCAGTTCTTCAAACATCAATTATGAAGATATTGAATATATCACCTCCCGCGTTCAGGAATTTACCTCTGACAACCGTTCAGGAATCCCCGGAACATTGCACAGAATAAGTGCAATAAGAAACAGGCAGGGTAAAGTTGTAGGTCTTACTTGCAGAATCGGTCGTGTAGTTACAGGAACAATTGCGTGTATAAAAGATATTTGTCTGCAAAATAAAAGTATATTATTCTTAGGCAGACCGGGTGTCGGTAAAACTACAAAATTAAGAGAAATTTCAAGACTTGTAGCAGATGAATTAGGTAAAAGAGTTGTAATTGTAGATACATCAAACGAAATTGCGGGAGATGGTGACACTCCTCACCCTGCAGTAGGACATGCCAGAAGAATGCAGGTCAGACAGCCCGAGTATCAAAAAGATATTATGATTGAGGCTGTCGAAAACCATACACCTGAAGTTATTGTAGTCGACGAAATCGGTACAGAAGCCGAAGCACAAGCTGCAAGAACGATTGCAGAACGCGGGGTTATGTTAATTGCAACAGCTCACGGTAACAGTTTAGAAAGCTTAATTAAAAACCCGACATTATCAGATTTAGTCGGCGGTATTCAATCCGTTACATTAGGTGATGATGAGGCAAAACGCCGTTCTTCACAAAAAACCGTACTTGAGCGGGAGAAACAGCCGACTTTCGATATAGTAATAGAAATTTTAGACAGAAACACACTTGCTGTCTACAAAAACACCTCCGAAGCAGTAGATTATATTTTGCGCGGTTGGCCTATCAGACCTGAATTAAGAAAAGTGGACAAGACATACGAATTTTCAGGAGCTGACACCTTACCTCAAAAAACGCCAACCGTGCTCGATAAAATAAACGCGCTTGATGAAAAAATCGAGCATCCTGAAAGTTTAAAATTCAGTTTCTCAAGACAAAAATATGTTGAAGAGGTTAAAAAGTTCAAAAAGATTTATCTTTATGCGGTATCAAGAAGTATTGCAGAAAAAGTTATTGAGCGACTTGATTTGAATGCTGAAATTACAAGGAATCTTGATGATGCGGATATCGTAATCGCGCACAAAAACTTTGTCAAAGGCGGAGCAAAAGTCTTAAGTACGGCAGAAGAAAATCGTCTTCAAATATTTTATGTCAAGACAAACTCAATGGCACAAATCCAGAAAGTTATAAAAGAAGCCTTAGATATAGCAGAGTTAAACGAGCGCCAGACATTTTACGACATAACCGAAAAAGCGCTTGATGAAGCTAAAAACGCAATAGAACAAATCTTAGCAGGCGCAACGGATGTTGAATTAAAACCGCAAAGTACGCAGATTAGAAAACTGCAACATGAACTTGTCGAACAGCACAATTTAGAAAGCAAATCTGTCGGCGAAGGCGAAAGCAGACACCTAAGGATTGTCGGCGGTAAGGATTACGACGAAAAACTGGGATAAATAGTAACTAAGTCGATAAGGCAATAAGTTTATAAGATTTTAATGTCAGCTTAGTAAAGCTGACCTACGAACCAAAATTTTGTCATTCTGAACTTGATTCAGAATCTTAAAATTTTGGTTCGCTTTGTATTATTCAAAATGACAACTGTTATTTCAAATCAGGGAAGAAATATCTTACCCCATCGTCTGAGCGCCATCTTATATATCCTGTTTTCGGGGTTCTGTCTAAATCCATTACGCTTACTAACGCCCAGTTCCCACGAATTACATTTAGATTAATCTTTTTCGGATAATTCATTGTTGAAATTGTTTTTGCATTGTCTTCCGTTGTTGCTTTTATATCCTTACAAAACTCGGGAGAACTCTTTAAAAGTACAAGCCCGTATTTTTTGCCGTAAGTATTATAAAAATTAATCCACGTCATAAATTTATACGGATCGTCACGCTTAATCCAGCCTGTCAAACCTTTTGAATTATCATAAACAATCTCAATCCAATCATCAGTATAATCAACTGCCGCAACAAGTGCAAGTGCCTTTTTCTCCAAGAACACAACAAAAAACTTGTCAAATCCTATCTCGTCAGGAAAAAACTCATCATTATTCCACCTTACGCGGTAAAGAATCTGTGAATCTTCACTAGGTTCTTTGTAGATTTTCACATCATCTCCGACCTGATAAAGCCCGATTGTGTTAACCTGGTTAACAGCAGGTCTTATCGGAATAACATCCTTTGCGTTAACTATGTTAATGTTTAAAAATGTAATTATTATCAATATAAATAATTTTTTCATATTAACCTCTTTTGTTTAACTCTACTGTCATTTGGGCTAACGAAAATTTTTTATTTACCCCTTACTCCCTGAATGAAATTTGAGCGTAAGTTTTTTGTAATTTTTCTCTGACTGATGTCATTTGTTGTTCAATAATTTCATCTGTCAAAGTAGCATTTTCATCCTGCATTTTTATTCTGAAAGCTACGCTTTTGAAGCCTTCTTCAACGTGTTCACCTTGGTATACATCAAAGATTTCAGAACCCTTGAAGATATTTTGCTTAACAGAACCTTTGATAACTTTTTGAATTTCATCACAAGATACCGTATCGTTAATAATAAACGCAATATCACGTCTTACCTCAGGATATTGAGGAAGATGTTTAAATCTTGGAACGGTTTCTTTTACTGCTGAAATTACTTCGTCTAAATCAAGTTTGAACAAAAATGCTTCTTGATTAAGTTTTAATTTATCGCGCAAAGTTGGATGTAACTGTCCAAAATAACCGATTGGCTGAGGTTTTTTGCCTAAAAGCATTATAACAGCAGTTCTATATGGATGGAAGATTTTGTGGGTTTTAGATAGTTCTGTATCTTCAAAAGAAACAATTTTGATACGTCTTGTGATACCCAAATCTTCAAGCAGATTTTCAACAATACCTTTTACGGTAAAGAAATCTGATTGAGTTTTAACCTGCCATTTTGAGTTTTGAACTTCGCCTGTTAAAACACCTTCTAACACAAGAGTTTCTTTAACCCCTGTATTTTTTTCATCAGCCTCTGCAACCTTCAAATATGTTCTGCCGATTTCGTAAGCCCAGAAATTCTTTTGACCGTTATCAAAATTGTATTTCATACAATTTAGTGCACTTGCGGCAAGAGTTTGTCTTAGCATTGAATATTCTTCACTTGCGGCATTTAACACTTTAACTGCATTATCATCATCATATGGAATATTAAACTTATCAAGCAAAGACTTACCGATTAAAGAACTTGTCTGAATTTCATTTAAGCCTGCCGATAACATCAATTGATGAACTCTTTTAATAACTTTTTCACCTAAAGTAATCACAGGAGTTTGAGATTTATCAGGAAGAGTCGGTGCGATTTTATCGTAACCGTTAATTCTTGCAATTTCTTCGATTAAATCAATCTCGCGAGTTACATCGTAAGCTCTGAAACTTGGAACCAAAAACTTAGCAGCAGCAGCGTTACCGCCCAGTTTTTCAAACCCCAGGTTTTCTAAAATATTATCACATCTGTCTGAAGCAATTTCGCAGCCTAAAATTCTTTTAACCTGATTGTAGCGAAGTGTAATTTCAATCGGTTCAAGTTTATTCACGCCGTCTTCAACCATTCCGATAACTTCCGCATCAGCATACTCAACCAATAATTGCATAGCGCGCATAAGAGCAGGTTTTACCGCTTCAATGTCAATTCCGCGTTCAAATCTTGCACTTGCTTCGCTTCTATAACCGGCACTTCTTGCTGATTTTCTGTTAGATGCCGGTGTAAAGTATGCTGCTTCTAAAGCAATTGCGGTTGTATTATCATCAATTTCAGAGTTAGCTCCGCCAAACACACCACCTAAGCATACTCCTTCTTTTTCTGTTGCAATTAAGACAGAATCTGTTGTCAATGTTCTTTCAACTCCGTCTAAAGTTACAAGTTTTTCACCTTCTGTTGCGCGTCTTACGCATAAATAACCGTTTAACTTATCTAAATCAAACGCGTGCAAAGGACATCCGTATTCAAGCATCACGTAATTTGTAATATCAACAACATTGTTTATTGCACGAACACCTGATGATACTAATCTTTTTTGCATCCAATCAGGAGATGGTTTTATCTTAATATTTTTCAAAACCCCGATTGAATAGTATTTACAAACATCTTTGTCTTTAATTTCAACCTTAAATTTATCTGTAGATAAGTCTTTTGTACATTCAATTTTGTTAAATTTTAAAGGTGTATTAAATAATGAACTTAATTCTCTTGCAACCCCGACAACAGACATTTGGTCGCCTCTGTTCGCGGTTGGAGCAACATCAATTACGATATCTTTTTCAAACCCTAAAACGTCTTTAACATCTTCGCCTAAACCAACATTTGGGAAAATTCTGTTTAGTATCAAAATTCCGTCTTCATCCTGATATCCGCGCTCAGAAACACCTAACTCATCAGCAGAACAAAGCATTCCCTGAGATTCAACCCCGCGAATAACAGCAGGTGTTAAAGTGAACATTTCACCTGTTTTTCTATCCAGAACCTCAGAACCGACACTTGCATAAGGTACAACCTGACCTTCTTGAATATTTTGTGCACCGCAAACAACCGTTTTTAATCCTGAACCTGTATTAACTGTTACAAGATGAAGCCTGTCAGAATTTGGGTGAGCGTCAATTTTTTCGATTTTAACCGTTTTTATATTAGTAAACATTGGTTTAACTTCTTCTATTGCTTCAACTTCTAAACCGCTCATAGTAAGTTCGTGCGCAATTTGTTCCGCTTCAGTATTTGATAAGTCAACCAATTCATTTAACCAATTTAAAGATACTTTCATTTATTTTCCCTCTTAATACTCTTTTATTTTATGTGAATATTCTAGTACAAAAGTAGTTCTGTGTAAATGTCCTATAAATAAAGGATATCTTGCAAATATATTTTAGGTTATCATAAAAGTATGGATAGTTATGACTACAATAATGAGGATAAAGAGTTAAAATCAGTCGGTCTGGAATTAATGTTCCTAACCCCTGAAAAATGCTCGTCAACTGACGGGATTACAGCGGTAGAATTATCCAAATTGGTTAACCTTCCCGCCGAAACCGTAAAAAAGAAATTAAATATTCTCAAAGACAAAGATATTGTAAAAGTTAAAGGTATTAACCCAAAATATTGGAAATTTAATGAATATAACTTCCAAAGAATGGATGAAGAT
The DNA here is from genome assembly GCA_945910425.1 of uncultured Candidatus Melainabacteria bacterium. Lineage (GTDB taxonomy): Bacteria > Cyanobacteriota > Vampirovibrionia > Gastranaerophilales > Gastranaerophilaceae > Zag111. The sequence continues at coordinate 8,545 of CAMDYM010000044.1, forward strand.
GATGAAACATACAGACTGCTATGCAGTTTTGATGATGTAGATTTTGATAAATATTTTTCATACTAACCACTTTATGTTATTATAAAATAGATATAAGTTCAGGAGAGAAACACCGAAATGACAACAAGTACAAACCAACTCTTAAAGCCTCTAACCACAAAAATAAATTCTGTCGGCAATATTGAAATCGGCGGATGCGACTTGGTTGAACTTGGAAAAAAATACGGCACACCTTTATATGTTTTAGATGAAAAAACTATTCGTTCAATTTGCCGTGATTATAAAAAATCTTTTGAAAAATACCCAAAAATCCGTTTTATGTACGCATCAAAAGCTCTTTGTACAAGCGCAGTTGCAAGAATTTTAGATGAAGAAGGATTCGGGTTTGATACCGTATCTTCAGGCGAAATTTACACCGTATACAAGTCAGGTGTTGATATGAACCATGTTTTATTTAACGGTAACAACAAATCATACGAAGAACTTGAATTAGCACTAAAACTTGGAGTTGGAAGAATTTCAGCTGATAACTTCCTTGAACTTGAAATACTTAACGAGATTGCACAAAAAATCGGCAATAAAGCAGATATCCTGTTAAGAATAACCCCTGGAATTGAATGCCACACCCACGAATACATACAAACAGGACACCTTGATTCAAAGTTCGGATTTGATTTAACACAAATTGATGAAGCTTTAGACCTTATTTTGAACAAATATAAAAATCTTCAATTACACGGGCTGCACGCACACATTGGCTCACAGATTTTTGAAACAAGTATTTATCCTGACGAAATAGATATTCTTACTCGTGAAATTGCAAGAATAAACCAAACTTACAATATTAACCTAAACGAAATAAATATTGGCGGAGGAATAGGCGTAAAATATACAGAAAACGATGTTCCGCCATCAACTTACGAAATCGGTCAACTTGTTATTGACAAATTAAACGAAGCAATAAAAAAATATAATATAGAACCGCCGACAATAATAATGGAACCGGGCAGAAGTATTATATCAACAGCAGGCGTAACTTTGTATTCTATAGGCACTACAAAACAGGTTCCTCACGGAACAAAATATGTTGCCGTAGACGGAGGAATGGCAGATAACCCGCGTCCAGCAATGTACCAAGCCGAATACTTTGCAGAAGTTGCAAACAAAAAAGAAACCGATAAAAAAGAAAAAATCACAATTGCAGGCAGATACTGTGAATCAGGTGATGTCTTAATAAAACACATTGAAATGCCTGAACTTAAACAGGGTGATATTCTTTGTGTTTATAATACGGGAGCTTATAATTACTCAATGGCATCAAATTATAACAGAGTTCAAAAACCTGCAATGGTTCTTGTTAACGAAGGAAATTCCGAAGTTATAGTAAAAAGAGAAACTCTTGACGATTTAATTAAGTACGACATAATTCCTGACAGGTTGAAAAAATGATAGATGAAATTTTAATTTTATTGCAAAACTTAATAGGCAGTTGGCACATTTACATTAAAGATACTTTCGGCTGGAAAAATATTTTTGAAGTATGTATTATTGCCGCAATATTAATCATTTTTTACAAAAAATTTATCAAAAACACACACTCTGAAAAATTTGTCAAAGGCGCGTTTGTACTTGTGATCTTGTGGATTATAAGCGAAGTTTTGGTTGCAATAGATTTAAATATCTTAGGCGTGTTCCTTCGTTCTATCGTAACACTTGTCGCATTAAGTTTAATCGTTATTTTCCAACCTGAACTGAGAAGATTTTTAGGCTATCTCGGTCAAGTCGACTTTTTCAAACGTTTATTTGAAAATGATAAGAAAAAAGAAGCAGATAAAACAATTGACGTTATAAAAGAAATTATAGAAGCAGTAAAATATCTTTCAAAATCACACACAGGTGCTCTAATTGTATTCCAAAACGACTTAAGTAATACCTACCATGATGTCGGAACAATATTAAACGCTGATGTTTCAACAGAACTTCTATTAACAATTTTCCACGTAAATACCCCGCTTCATGACGGTGCTGTTGTAATTAGCGGAACAAAAATTATCTCAGCAGGGGTTTTATTACCGTTAACAGATGACCCTAAATTAAGCTGGAAGTACGGAACCCGCCACAGAGCAGCTATCGGAATGACAGAATCCAGTAACGCTGCCTGCCTTGTAGTGTCAGAAGAAACAGGAGAAGTTTCTGTTACTTTAGACGGTACACTAAAAAAATACGATGATATTCCAACTTTAAAATCTGATCTAGAAAATATTTTAGGCTATAAAACAACCGAAGAAACAGAAAAAAAATCTATTTTTAATCTCGAAAACCTTATTACAATAAAAAAATACAGGAAATAATTTATGCATTTTGCCGATATATTAAAAAAAGAATTTTTGCTAAAACTTGCTAAAAACTTAACTTTTATGACACTTGGAGCAATAATTGCAGGTTTTGCCCTGGAAGCTTTCCTGGTACCGCATGAAGTTATCGATGGCGGAATTATCGGTATTTCAATGATTATAAGCCATATTTCAAAATTCAACCTTGGTTTACTAATCATACTTTTAAATATTCCGTTTATTTTACTGGCTTTTAAGAAAATGGGTGCACTTTTTGTTATCCTGACAGCTTACGCAAACATAATTCTAGCCTTGTCACTTAACTTCTTCCACAGCTATAAAGTAACCGATGATATCTTGTTATCAACGGTTTTTGGCGGAATAGTTCTTGGAACAGGGGTCGGACTTATCTTAAAAAACGAAGCCTCTTTAGACGGCACAGAAATCTTGTCGCTTTTAGTTTCTAAAAAATTCGGATTTTCTGTCGGCGAGTTTATAATGGGAATAAACTTGTTTATTTATCTTGTTGCAGGAAAAGTTTTTGGCTGGGAAAGCGCTATGTATTCAATCATAACATACTTTATCGCTTCAAAAGTTATTGACGTTGTTATGGAAGGTCTTAACAGTTCAAAATCAGTAAGAATTATTAGCAACAACACCCGTGAGATAGGTAATGCCTTAATTGAAAAACTTGACATAAGCGTAACATATTTAAAAGGTATCGGAGGATATTCAGGTCAGGAAAAAGATATTATTTACTGCGTAATATCACGTCTTGAACTGCCGAAAATGATTGAAATAACAAAAGAAATCGACTCACATGCTTTTGTTTCGGTCGTTGATGTTCACGAAACTTACGGCGGAAGATTTAGAAAAAAAGTTGATAAAATTTAAAAAATATAATATACTTGATTTAAAGAAAAGAGAGAAATAAGGATAAATAAATATGGCAAAACACAGTGATACGGTTCCAATAGAAGTAACAATTCTGACAGCAGATCATGATATTAAAGGTGTTGTTCACGTTTCAAAGTACACAAATACAAATCGTGAATTAACCGATTTGTTAAACGATAAAGAAAGACGATTTCTTGCCGTAACAAACGCCGAAATTTATCCGCGTACAGGAAACCAATCTCCAAGAAGATATAATTTTTTAGAAATCCATATGGATTATGTTCTGATGGTTCACCCTACAAGTCAGGCAGTATTTAAAGATTCAGGCAAAACTCAGGAAGATATCGCAAGATTTAGAGATTTAAGATTGAAACTGAACCAGACAAAACCGTTTTAGGGGTAAAAGAGAAGAACCGTTTCCCCTTGAAATGTGTTCAAAAAAGTTGTATAATTTGTATATACACATAAAACAGGATTTATAAGAGTATGAAAAAAGCCCTGACAATAGGTGAACTTTTAGTGACAATGGCAATTATCGGTGTAATCGCAGTTCTGGTGCTGCCAAGTTTTTTGAAGGATTACCATAACAAGTTATACGTAATGCGCTTGAAAAAGGTTTATGAAATGGTTGAAATTGCAATCAATCAGGCATGTATTGATAATAACGTATCATATTTTTATCAAACACCGTATGGGCAATTTGTTAGTGGTGGTAAAAACCAACAAGCTTTTGTAGATAAGTATTTTAAAAAGGCACATAGTACCGGAATTAATCCTTTTTCTGCCACATATAAAAATTTAAGCGGCTCTGCTACGACCTCTCCAAGCGGCTTGGTAAACAGCGGTTGGGCAAAACTTCAAGGCGGAGAAGCTATACACTTTTTTTGCCAATATGACATAAGCCGTTGCGTAATCAGAGTCGACATAAATTCAACTAACGGACCTAATATTATGGGAAGAGATTTTTTCACAATCGCAGTTGATACACATACAAATAAATTAGGCGGAATATATAATAGTGCGGGTAATACTTATGACCCAGCAAAATGTGGCTCAGATAACTACGGCTACGGTTGCCTGGAAAAAATTATTGAAGACAACTGGGAAATGAAATATTAAGGAAGGATTTATATAATGAAACACGGCTTTACTTTATCAGAAATTTTAATAACACTGGGCATTGTCGGAGTTGTCGCGGTTTTGACGGTTCCGTCTGTTATGAAAAACTACAGAAACAGAATGTATGTCGCTCAGCTTCAAAAAATTTACGCTCAGATTAATGATGCAGCCCAAGCTATTATGAATGATGAACACGTTGACAATTTTTACGAAACATCTGCTGTCGGTAAAAATGTTTGTACCAAAACAGGTGAGGGCGAAAATGAAAAAACTACTTGTACAACAGGCGGAACAGAGTATTTTTTAACAACATACTTTAAAACCATTAAGAAAAACTGTGCAACAGGCAATAACAGATGTGTTGCACCTTCATACAGCAAACTTGACGGCGGAAATATCGGTACAACAGGTGATATGTGTATTCAAACTGTAAACGGGGCAACGGTTTGCGGTTTGTACAATGGCGGAAATAACGTTCTTAGTATTCTTGTAGATGTCAATGGACCTGCCGAACCTAACATATCAGGACGTGATCTTTTCTCTATGGATATGAAGTCTAACGGTTCTATATCTGATTTTAGCAGCGGTACAAACAATCCTTCCACAGCAGGAGCTGCCGCAAATACTTGCGGCATTGGAACAAGTTTATATCAAGCTCCGGCAGGATGTTTAACATCTGTTATCGAAGCAGGTTGGAAAATGGAATACTAGAGGTAAAACAAATGAAAAAAGCATTCACTTTGTCTGAAGTCCTTATCACATTAAGTATAATCGGTGTTATTGCAGCGCTGACTATCCCGACTGTTGTTAAAAATTATCGATACAAAATGTACGCAACACAAATCCAAAAAACATATTCTCAAATCCAAACTGCAATAAAAACAGTTATGGAAGATGAAATGACAAATAATTTTTATGAAACAACCGCAGGAGCAAGGGATGATAATACAAACTGTACAAAAGGTTCGTGTTATTTTTTGAATAAGTATTTCAAACTTGCCCGCCAAAACTGTTCAACAGGAACAAAAAAATGTATAGCTAACAGCTACATCAGTACAAGCGGAGCTAATGCAGGTTTTTTAGCAAAAAATACATGGTATTGCGGCCAAACAGTAAATGGTGCAGCAATTTGTATAGTAAATAACCCTAAAAGCAATATTACATCTTTATTTATTGACACAAACGGCACAGAAGCTCCAAATACAACAGGACTTGATGCGTTTGCAATGAATTTTACAAGTGACGGACAATTGAAAGATTGGAGTACAGATCCTGACAAATGTAATACCAAATCATCATCTTACGGTCATATCGCCGATTACGCTACAGGATGTCTGACAAAAGTTATCAACAACGGCTGGGTAATTAAAGATTAAAAAAAATTTGCGTTAGTTTTTTGTTTAATATAGAATACTTTTATAAAAAATGGTATTTATAAAGGAGATTCTATTATGTCAAGAAAACCAATTATTGCAGGAAACTGGAAAATGAACCTTCTTCAAAGTGAAGCAAAATCACTATATGAAGGTATCAAATCATTTGTATCAAACTATAGCGCAACTCAATTACCAACAGTTGTAATCGCACCTGTATTCACATCATTAAACCAAGTATCAGCTATCGCTTGTGATTGCGGATGTGAAGGCACAAGATTATCAGTTGCAGGTCAAAACTGCCACTGGGAATCATCAGGAGCTTACACAGGAGAAATTTCTGTTGAAATGTTGAAAGATGCAGGATGTTCTTATGTTATTATCGGTCACTCTGAAAGAAGACAATATTTCTCAGAAACAGATGAAATGATTAACAAAAAAGCAAAAGCTATTTT
>CAMDYM010000045.1 GCA_945910425.1 uncultured Candidatus Melainabacteria bacterium
TTTAGCCGAGCCTTATTTTTATATTATCAAAATTTTAATTTTATTTTGATTTTTTAGCTGTAGGGTAGTAATCTCTGACAACACCTTCAAATGCATCGATATAAATTTGTTTCATATCTGACATTATAGGGTAAGCAGGGTTAGCACCTGTACATTGATCGTCGAATGCTAATTCAACCATTTCATCTAACTTAGCGTAGAATTGTTCTTCTGTTACACCGAAGTCTTTGATTGAATTTGGCAGGTTAACTGCTTTCATCAATTTATCAATTGCTTCAAGTAACAATTCAACTTTTTCGTCGTCATTTTTACCGCCCAATCCTAATTCATCAGCGATTTGACCGTATTTAGTCTTAGCGTTAGGGAATTTGTATTGAGGGAAGATTGCTTGTTTTTTCGGAGCATCAACAGCGTTGTATTTAATTACTTGTCTGATAAGTAATGCGTTAGCAACACCGTGAGGAACACAGAACATAGCACCTAATTTGTGAGCCATAGAGTGGCACAATCCTAGGAATGAGTTAGCAAATGCCATACCTGCAATTGTTGCTGCGTAGTGCATTTTTTCTCTTGCGATTGGGTCGTTAGCGCCTTCTGTGTATGAACGTTCTAAGTATCTGAATACTAACTTGGTAGCTTCTAAAGCGTTAGAGTTAGTGAAGTTAGTAGCCATACAAGATACGTAAGCTTCGATTGCGTGAACTAAAGCGTCAATGCCTGATGCTGCAGTTAAGCCTTTAGGCATTCCGTCAACGAAGTTAGGGTCAACGATAGCCATGTTAGGGGTTAGTGCGTAATCAGCGATTGCGTATTTAACGTGAGTTTCATCATCAGTTATGATTGCAAACGGAGTAACTTCTGAACCTGTACCTGAAGTTGTAGGGATAGCAACCATTGTAGCTTTTTTACCTAATTCAGGGATTCCGCAAATTCTTTTTCTGATATCCATAAATCTCATAGCGATATCTTCAAAGTTTGTATCAGGTTGTTCATATAGTAACCACATAATCTTAGCAGCATCCATTGGAGAACCGCCGCCTAATGAAATAATTATATCAGGTTCATATGGTCTTATGATTTCCATAGCCTGGTTGATTGTTGAAAGGGTAGGATCAGGTTTAACATCAAAGAAGATTTGGTGATCGATACCGATTTCGTCTAATACGTTAACGATACTGTCAACCGCACCTGAGTTGAATAAGAATCTGTCAGTTACGATGAATGCACGTTTTTTACCTTGAAGTTCACGAAGAGCAAGGTCAACAGCTCCTCTTTTGAAGTAAACTTTAGGCGGAACCTTAAACCATAACATGTTTTCTCTCCTTTCAGCAACTGTTTTGTAGTTCAATAAGTTTTCAACACCAATGTTACCTGAGATTGCGTTTTTACCCCAAGAACCGCAACCTAATGATAATGACGGTTCAAGTTTGAAGTTAAATAAATCACCGATACCGCCTTGAGCTGATGGTGAGTTGATTAACACACGGCAAGCAGGCATTTTTTCAGCAAATGCGTTAACTCTTTCTTGGCTTCTTGTATCTGTGTAAAGGTCAGCAGTGTGTCCTGCTCCGCCTTTTGAAACAAGTTCATAAGTCATTTCTGTTGCTTCAGCAAAGTCTTTTGCTCTGTACATAGTCAAGATTGGTGATAATTTTTCTCTTGAGAACGGGTCTTCCCAATCAACTGATGGTCTTTCAGCTAAAAGGAGTTTAGCTGTTTCAGGAACTTCAAATCCTGAAAGTTCAGCAATTTTGTGAGCAGATTGACCAACGATAGCAGGGTGAGCTGTTCCGCGTTTCGGATCGATGAACGGAAGATCAATCATTTTCTTTTCTTCAGCAGAGTTTAGTAAGTAAGCTCCTCTGTAGATAAATTCTTTTTTAACTTCTTCGTATACGCTGTCAACAACAACAACAGATTGTTCTGAAGCGCAAATCATACCGTTGTCAAAAGTTTTTGACATGATAATTGAAGAAACTGCCATTTTAATATCAGCTGTTTCGTCAATAACAGCCGCAGCGTTACCGGGACCTACACCTAATGCAGGGTTACCTGATGAATATGCTGCCGTAACCATTCCAGGACCGCCTGTAGCTAAGATGCAAGCTATTGAACGGTGTTTCATTAATTGGCTTGAAAGTTCAATACTTGGAACATCAATCCAACCGATAATATCTTCAGGGGCACCTGCTTTAACTGCTGCTTCTAATACGATTTTTGCAGCCGCAATTGTAGATTTTGTGGCTCTAGGGTGTGGTGAGAAGATGATAGCATTTCTTGTTTTTAATGCTATTAATGATTTGAAAATAGCGGTTGAAGTTGGGTTGGTTGTAGGAATGATACCTGCAATTACACCTAAAGGTTCAGCTACGATTTTTGTACCGTTAGCTCTGTCTTCTTTAATAATTCCGCAAGTTTTAGCGTTTTTGTGTTTGTTGTAGATGTATTCTGATGCGAAGTGGTTTTTGATGATTTTATCTTCTAAAATACCCATTCCTGTTTCTTCAATAGCCATTCTTGCAAGAGGAATACGAGCTTTGTCAGCGGCGGTAGCTGCTGCTTTAAAAATTTTGTCAACTTGTTCTTGTGAAAAAGTTGCGTAAAGTTTTTGAGCTTTTACAACTCTTTCAATCAGAAGTTCTAATTGTTCTGCGTTGTCGACAAGACCGGCATTAGCATTTAATGTTTTTTCCAGTTTTTCGACATTCTTTTTGCTTTTTGTTGTCATGATTTTCTCCTTTTTATATAAGCATATTAATTATTAATATAATATGATTCCTTTTGGTTAATTTGTGATTTTTATCACAATTACATTTTACAGTAAATATATAATAAAATCAAGTGTAAATTTTACAATCTTTATAATTTCTTTATGCATTTTTGGTATTTATATTAATAAATCATTTATATGTAGGAGAAAATATTTATATTAATAATATTTTGGCGGATTAAAGCCGGAAATTTACTAAAAACATAGCAGTTGAAACTAAGGTAATAAGTGTATTTTTGACACATTTGCTAAAGTTTAATATTAATAAGGGTTTTGGACGCTTAACAAAACTTCACAAGAGGGGTTGACAAAATTTTCTTTATGGTTTATAGTGAAAGTGTTAGATGAAGTGTTAAATGAACACTTAATAACGAAAGGAGAACAGAGATGTTAACTATTAGTCCTATAAAATTAGTAAATAATTCAAAAAAATATATATCATTTGGAGAATCAAATAATAATTCAACTGCTAAAATCGGTTTGATGTCTTTAGACAAAAGCCCTAATGCAAGAATTAATTTCGAAAAAGATTTACATGATACTAAAAATGCCGATATGGTTCAATCTAATCCTATTAAGGCTTTAGGTTACAATATCGTTAAGGCTTATAATATACTTTGCACACCAAGCGGACGTAGTGCAGCCCCTAAAACCGAATCAAAATATGTTCATGTACCGTTTATGTATATGGCATAGTTTATAAATGAAAGACTTAACTCTTTTCATTTACCCCAAAAATAACTAATGCAATATTACTCCGATTGCGGAGGTTAAAATTTAAAAATCATATTATCCTTTCTTTATTAAAAAGAAAGGATGATTTTTTATGAACGAAAAAATTAAAGAACTTAGAATGAACACTGAAAAAGCTCAATGTTTTTTCTCAAAAAGACTGGCTTATACGCTTGGTCCTGTAGAGTTGAAAAATTTTATGGAAAAAGGCGGGGTTAGAGTTGTTGATGTGAGAGCGGAAGCTGATTATCAGGTTTCTCATATCCCCGGGGCCGTTTCTATTCCTAAAGATGAGTTAGATAAAAATCTTGATAAACTTTCAAAAGATGAAGTTACTATTATATACTGTTATAATCAACAGTGTCATTTAGGTGATAATGCTTGTTTAATCTTAGCGGATTACGGTTATCCTGTTATGTTAATGGAGGGCGGTTTTGATGTTTGGGTTAATGATTTTAGGTTTGCAACAGTAGAAGGAGCGGGGGAATAGACCCCGCCCTTGAAATTTTAGAATGTTTATAATATTATCGACATAAGTTGTAATCTTAGCATTACTTTTGGAATTTTGTTATGAAAAAGAAAATCCTTACAAGTGTTATAGTTGCAGGACTTTTAACGGGTGAAGCTTTATTGTTTTCTCCTGTTTTCGGAGCTGAAAAATTAACAAGAAAACAGAAAAAAGAAGTTGCATTAATTAATATTGCGATTGCAAGCTTTGATGCGGGGCAGTATGATTTAGCTATTGAGTATTATACAAAGGCAATTTCGGTTAACCCTGATAATGCCGAGTCTTACGCAAAGCGCGGTAATGCAGAGTTTTTGTCGGGCAATTACAAAAATGCCGTAATTGATTATACTAAAGCACTTGAGCTTGACCCAAGCAGAGAAAATATTTATTATAACCGCGGTATTGCACGAGCTAATATGCAAGAGTATGACGAAGTTGTTAATGATTATACAAAAGAACTTGAAATTAATCCTCAAAATGCAAATGCTTATCTGAACCGCGGAACAACAAGGGTTATGTTGAAACAGTATGATGAAGCAATTGAAGATTTTTCGCAGGTAACAGAGCTTGAAAAAGATAATGTTTTAGCTTATTACAACAGGGGAATCGCATATCGCAACAAGGGCGAATATAAAAAGGCAATAGAAGACTATTCAAAAGTTATTGAGCTTGACGGTAAAAATATTGAAGCATACAACAATCGCGGAGTTGCGAAATTCTATGCTAAAGATTATAAGGGTGCTGTCAGTGATTATTCAAGGGTTATTGATTTAAATAAGAACTTTAAACAAGCGTATTTCAACCGCGGAATTTCAAATTTAGGCTTGCAAAAGTATGAAGATGCCATTGAAGATTTTACACGTGAACTTGAAATTAATCCTAAAAATGATTCTGCATATTATGAACGCGCGGTTGCGGAGTTAAGGTTAGAGCATTACACATCTGCTATTGATGATTATAATAAAGCAATTGAATTAAATCCGGATAATGCTGAATATTATGCAGAAAAAGGCGCATTATTAAGTAAAACCGAAAAAGATTTAAAACAAGCAGAAAAAGATTTGAATACTGCAATAAAAATTGACCCTGATGATGTTGAAAAATACTTAACACGGGCTATTATTTACTGCAAACGCGAAATGTATCTTCCGGCGATTGATGATTTAAATATTGCATTGAAGATGAACCCTGATCATAAGCAAGCACAGGAATTACGTTCTTATGCCATAAAATCTTTGAATGCGGCTGAAAAAAAATAAAATTAGTGCTATAATAAACCCGAAAAGGAGAGTTTATTATGGAAATAAAAATTGTAGACAAAGTAAGAGATATTTCTTGCGATGTTCTTGTTATCGGAAAATTTGAAGGCTGTAAAACTTCAAATCCTTTAGTTGATCGTTTTGCACCTGAAACTTTTACGGGTAAAAAAGGCGAAACTTTTGTAATTCATACTCAAAAAGAGTTCCCATCAACTTATATTATGGCGTTAGGTTTAGGACAAGAAGATAAGGCTGATTCAAATTCAATCAGAGAAGCTATTTCAAAAGCTGTTAGAAAATGTGTTGAATTAAAGGCTAAATCTGTTGCGTTTGATATTCCGGGTGATGTTGAAGCTGTTGTTTTAGGCGTTTCTATTGTTAATTACCACTTTGATAAATATAAAAATAAAAAAGAACACAGAATTTCTGAAATTTATCTTTCGGAAGTGATGTCAGGTGATGTGGAAAGAGCAAAAACAGTTGCAGAATCAATGAAGTTAACAAGAAATCTTGCAAATGAACCTGCGGCGTTTGCTACTCCGTCAAAGTTAGCTGAAATTGCTCAAGGCATTGAAGGGTTACAGACTGTTGTATATGATGAAGCAAAAATTAAAGAAATGGGTATGGGAGCTTATCTTGCTGTGGCGCAGGGAAGTGTTCAGCCGCCTAAGTTTATTCATATGAAATATATCCCTGAAACTCCTAAAAAACGTATCGCGCTTATCGGTAAAGGTTTGTGTTTTGATAGCGGCGGACTTGATATTAAGCCTGCTTCTTCCATGCTTAATATGAAAGATGATATGTCAGGTTCAGCTTGTATTTTAGGTGTAATGAAAGCTGTTGCAAAGTTAAGACCTGATGTTGAAGTTCACGGGATTATTGCGGCGTGCGAAAATATGCCGTCCGGTAGTTCGTATAAGCCCGGCGATATTGTTACCGCTAAAAACGGTAAAACAATAGAAGTTGATAATACTGATGCGGAAGGTCGATTAACATTGGCTGATGCACTTTGCTACGCTTGCGAGCTTGAAGTTGATGAAGTTGTTGATATTGCAACCCTGACAGGTGCCTGCATGGTTGCTTTGGGTTCTGTAGCATCAGGCATTATGGGTAATGATGACGAGTTTGTCAATAAAATTATCGAAATCGGTAAAAAATCAGGTGAAAAATTCTGGGCACTTCCAATGTGGCAAGAGTACAGAGATAATATGAACAGTGATGTTGCAGATATGAAAAATACGGGAACACGATACGGCGGTGCGTCAGCTGCGGGTATGTTCTTAAAAGAATTTGTAACCGATAAAGTTAAATGGGCTCACCTTGATGTTGCAGGAACCGCATTTTTGGATAAACCACAAAGCGGATTTCCAAAAGGTGCAACAGGTGTTGGTGTTAGAACTTTATTAAATTATATCTTAGGTTAAATTTTCTAACAGGGGCAAGTTCGAAGAACTTGCCCCTGTTTTTCATCTGTTTGTATGTGTAAAATTTATAAAAACTCTTTTAGAATACTTTTATGAGTAATATTTTTAAAGATATAAAATACTTTTTCTTGTCATTACGTGAAAAACATTTACTTAACAGTTTAAAAAACACAACCAAAAGAAGTTTTTCAAGTAAAACAGGAAAAATTGTATACGGTAATGGTGCTGATTTATCGCTTCAATCGGAAACTTTGAAATTAATTGAGCAAGTTAAAGAAGGTGTATCGTCAATTGTGAAACGTACAAATTGTAACCCTGATTTGCTGTTAAGTTATATAAAAGCTGCCAAAACGCCTGTATATAGGATTGAAAAAGCGGATAAGTACTTGAATATTATTAAGGAAGAAGAAGGGTTTATCTGTGAAAAATACGGGTTTGAGGCTTTGTTTTTATCGTTTATTACAGAAAGACAGTTTAAGTTAAAAACCCCTCCAATGTTTATTTTAGGAGTTGGTGATATAGATAAGTTTTACATGCTTCATAATTTTTACCGCTGGTATTCTATGAAAACAGGTTTACCCGGGTTTGAATACGAGGTTCAGAAAAAATTTAAGTCTTCTTTGTTTGATAAATCAGGTGCAGAGATGAAAAATCTTTCGATGGAAGACATTATTTCTATAAAAGAAGCTGTTTCGCGTGATCAGGAAGCAACAGATTTTGTATTACAGTATACAAAACATACAGAAGGTTCTAAAAATGTTATGGATAAATTAAAAACCGAAGGTGGAGCAAATATTTAAGTTTATAATAAAAAAGGCGGCGGGTGTTTTACACCTGCCGCCTTTTTGTGTAGGTTGGGGTTTTACCCCAACTAAAATATTTTAGTTGAAATATCTTTTTAAAAGACCGTCAAAACCTTTACCGTGACGAGCTTCGTCTTTAGCCATTTCGTGAACTGTGTCATGGATTGCATCATATCCAAGTTCTTTAGCTCTTTTTGCGATAGCAAGTTTACCTTCGCAAGCGCCGTGTTCAGCATCTGCTCTTAATTCAAGGTTTTTCTTAGTTGAGTCTGTAACAACTTCGCCTAATAATTCAGCAAATTTAGCAGCATGTTCTGCTTCTTCAAAAGCATATCTTTTGTAAGCTTCTGCAACTTCAGGATATCCTTCTCTTTCAGCAACTCTTGACATTGCAAGATACATACCTACTTCAGTACATTCGCCATTAAAGTGTGCTCTTAAGCCTTCCATAATTTCAGCATCTTCAACTTTACCGTCGCCAACGTTATGTTCGCAAGCGTATACTTTAGCTTCTCCGCCTACTGCTTTAAATGTTGTTGCTCCGCATAAAGGGCATTTTTCAGGAGCTTTATCAGCTTCTGTTGACCAACCGCATACTGTACATACAAATTTCATAATATTTCCACCTTTCTTCTCATTTTTACACTTTTGATTATAGCAGAATAAAAATTTTTGTAAAGTGGAAATTATTTTCACTTTTAATTTAAGTGAAAATTTTTTCGGTTCTTTTCTAATTTATTAAAGAAATAATTTTTATCTGTTTTTATTTCTTTGAATGTTGGGTGTGTTGTTATTCCCGGATAGATTTCAATAGCTTTTTGGTAATCTTTTTTTGATAAATCTGGTCTATTAATATAATCGTAGAAATTTGCACGATATACGTAGTCCCAAACTTTTGGGTTTGTGTCTATTTTCTTATTTATAGTATCAATAGCCTTATCGGTATCGCCTTTTAGTAAATAAATATATGCTTCAATTTGTTTTGAATTTTTGGGAAGGTTGGCAATAGCTTTGTCATAATCTTTGTTTAGTAAATACATATTCCAAAGCATACAGCCTAAAGGTAAATCTTTTTTTAATTGATGAAATTTTTCACAGTTTTCCGTAGCAAGTAGAAGATTTTTTTCAATAACAAAATAATGTGATGATTTGAAATCATACATTGTTGCTTTAACTTTAGGAAAAATTGAGGTCTTTAGTGCCATATTGTAATATTTAACGGCAGAAACATTATTTGTTTGGTGTAATGCTTTATTCAGTAATAACCACGGTATACTGATATATATTCCAAATACGGAAACTAATAAAATGATTACGTATATAAGACAAAATTTTTTTGTATGATATTTTTTATGAAATATTATACAAAGTATTGTTGTACAAAATAGAATTATAACTGAAATTAAAGAAATTAAAAAAGTTATTACTACGGTTGAAAAAACATCATTAAAAAACATACTTCCTCCTATATGATTAGATGTGTTTTTCAATATTAGAAATTATAGTTGATTTAGGCATAAGTCCTGTTAGTCTTTCAACTGCTTCACCGTGTTTAAAGATTAAAAGGCTTGGAAGTCCGCTGATTGAATAGGCTTTAGCGGTATCAAGACAGTCTTCTGTGTTAACTTTTGCAAATTTTATTTTGCCTTCATATTCTTGAGCAATTTCGTCAAGAACTGGAGATAACTTTCTGCAAGGTCCGCACCATGTTGCCCAAAAGTCAACTACAACAGGAATTTCAGACTTTAAAACTTCTTGCTCAAAATCAGTATCTTTAATTTCAATAACTTTTCCCATTTTAATTCTCCCTTCAAATAACTGTTCACATATTATCATAGAAAAAATTTTTGTGCTATTATCTATATAAATAACAATCAGGACAAGAAAATGGCAAGAAAAAAAGTAATTGAGATAGTTTTAGATACAGAAACCACGGGATTGGATTATACCAGAGAAAAAATGGTTGAGTTTGCTGCGGTGAGGCTTGAAAACGGTAAAATTAAAGACGAATTTCAAACTTTGATTAATCCTCAGCAGCATATAAGAAAATCAAGTATTGCAATACACGGAATTACTCAGGAAATGGTTGAGGATGCTCCGACAGAAGAAGAAGTTCTTCCGAAAATTTTAGAATTTATCGGGGATTATCCTATAGTTGCACATAATGCGATATTTGACTATTCATTTATCAATGAAGCTTCAAAAAGAGTTACGGGAAATGAAATTTCAAACGAGCGCATTGATACCCAGCAGATGTTTAAGGAAGTTTATCCTGAATTGGACGCACACGGACTTGGTGCTTTGACTGAAAAATTTAAGGTTGAAATTACTGACAGACACCGTGCAATGGGTGATACAATGGGGCTTGCGTTAGCTTATCCGAAACTTAAAAAACTTTATGTTCAAAAGTACGATTGGGAAAATAAACAGCTTGATAATGTTGAGTATCTTTTTGAAAGATATTTGCGTCTGCAAAATACTGTTACAACTTTGCAATCAGAGATGCAGGATTTGAAATCTGTATTTAAACTATATTTTGAAGAAGGCGGTGCACCTATTACATCTCAAGAAGGTGATATGCTTGTTTATAATTCAAAACAGTCTTTCGGGTATGATTTCAATGCAATAAAACCTGTATTGGAAGAAGTAGGAGCCTTGGAAAAAGCTGTTAAATTAAATACGGGATTTATAGATAGACTGGTTAACGGTAGAAGTTTGGATGAAGAAAAACGTGAAATTATAAAAAATGCCAGACAAGAGTTAACAGAAACAAGAAATATTCAGGTTATTAAGAATAACAAATAAGGAGAAAACATTTATGTTCAAAAAATTAGGGGCGTTTTTTAAGGAGCCTCCGATCGCAGAACCTATTCAGGATTCTGAAAAAGTAGATTCTATGTATAAGCATTGGCGTTTGAGAATGTTTTACTCATGCTTTATCGGTTATACTATTTTTTATCTTTGTAAGAAAAATATCGCGGTAGCTTTACCGGGAATTATGGATGAATTTCATTATTCTGCAACTGAACTCGGTTTATTAGGCAGTTCGCTTTATTTGACTTACGGTATCGGTAAGTTTGTAAATGGGGTTTTGGCTGACGGGTCTGACGTTAGAAAATTCTTCCCGACCGCGTTATTGATGACAGCTTTAGCAAATATTGCGTTTGCCCTAGCTCCAAGTGCTATAGGTGTTTTAGGGTTAAGTCCTAAAATGTTTGCAGTTGTTCTTTTATGGACATTAGCATTTTTATGGGGCGTTTCAGGCTGGTTCCAATCAGCGGGATTTCCTGCTGTTGCTAAAAGTTTGACTTACTGGTATTCAAACTCTGAACGTGGTACAAAATGGGCTGCATGGTCATGTTCACACCAAACGGGAACCTTCTTAAGCTTTATTATTGCAGGTTTTATCGCAGCGCACTTTGGCTGGAGAGCTGCATTTTTAGTTCCCGGTATTTTAGCCGCTTGTACTGCAATTTGGTTATTTGAAAGATTACGTGACAGACCGCAGTCCTTGGGACTTCCTGATGTTGAAGTTTATCGTAACGAACCTGTAAAACAGCAGTGTGCTGATGATAAAAAAGAAGAAGACGAAATGTCTTACGTTCAAATCTTCAAAAAATACGTTTTATGTAATAAAACAATCTGGTTATTGGCAATTGCTTATGTATTTGTATACATTATCAGATTCGGTGCTGAAGACTGGATGATTATGTATTTGAAAAATGCAAAAGGTATCGGACTTGAAAAAGCTACAGGCATGATTGCTTCATTACCTTTAGTGGGTATTGTTGGTACTATGTGTGCAGGTTTAATTTCCGATAAATTATTTAAAGGAAAAAGAGCTCCTGTTAATTTAATTTACTTAGCAGGTGTAATCTGTGCGATTTTAGCGTTGAAATTCAACACAAATACCTGGGCATTTTATCCGATTATCGGGTTACTCGGGGCATTCACTTACGGACCTCAAATGATGATTGGCGGACTTTGCGCGGTTGAATCAAGTTCTAAAAAGGTAGCTTCTGCTGCTTCAGGATTTACGGGAACATTCGGTTATATCGGTGCGTTTTTATCAGCTACGGGAACTGGTTTCTTAGTTGATAAATTGGGTAAAAACGGTGTTCAAAACTGGGACGGCGCAATTTACTTCTGGTTAGCTTCAGGCATTATTTGTTTAATCATCTGTGCTATTTTGGCAATCGATGAATATAAGAAAAAAGCCTAAACAATATTTTATTTGTAAGACGGCGGATTGAAAAATCCGCCGTAATTTATTAAAAGGAGTTACTATGAAATCTGCTCAAATTGAAAATAATATATTAGTTGTTAAAGATAGAGAAAATGAAAAGTTAAACGGCAGGAAAGGTGCAATTCTAAGAGGGCTTGGCTGCGGGTTATGCGGATCTGATATTGTTAAGTTAAAGCAGCACTTGGTAAAAGACGGAACTGTTTTAGGGCATGAAGTTGTCGGGAAAATTGTTGAAATTGATTCTGATACTGATTTTAAAGTTGAAGATGTTATTGTTACATCTCATCATATTCCTTGCGGTAAATGTGAATATTGTAAAAACGGTAATGTTTCAATGTGCAGACATTTTAAAGAAACTAATATTAAACCCGGCGGATTTAGTGAATTTATTTATGTATCGGAAGAACATTTGAAAAATGTAGCTTATTTGAAACCTGAGAATTTGACAAATGAAGAAGCATCTTTTTATGAACCTTTAGCTTGCTGTATTCGAGCAGTTAAGCGTGCTTGTTTAAGACAAAATTCCACTGTGCTTGTTATAGGTTTGGGTTCAATAGGAATTTTGATGTCACAGGCTTTAAGGGCTTTTGGGATGAATGTTATCGGATGTGATTTAATAGCATCAAGGGTTCAAGTATTGAAAAACCTTGGAATTGAAGCGTTTGTTCTGCCTGAAATGTGTGAAAGTATTAAGGCTGACGGGGTTTTTATGACATCGGGTTCTGATAAGGCTATTTCGACTGCTTTAAAATTTGTTCGCGACGGAGGTAAAATCTTGGTATTTTCAAGTACTCCGCAGAATCTCGGGTATGCAAACAATGAGATTTATTATCGAGAATTGACCGTTCTTGGCAGTTATTCGCCATCACCTGTTGATTTGAGGGATTCATTGGAGCTGCTTTCGGATAAACAGGTTAATGTATCAGGACTTTCTACCGTTTACCCTCTTGAAAAAGTTCAAAAAGCAATAAATGACACTTTGGAAAACAAAATTTTAAAAGCATATATCCAATTGTAACAAAAGTGTTTGCATTATAGCAATTTTTGAGTGCTTTTTGTTTTTATACCTTTGTAGGTAGAAACAAATTTAGGAAGGAAAAGTTAAATGAGTATTAATGCAGTAAGTTATCCGGGATGTTACGCAACAGCAAATGTCGGAGGGGTACAAAATCAACCGGCAAATCCGATTGTTGCAAAGTTAAAAGATGAAATCGCTTATAAACAAGCTTATATTAAAGTCGAATTTTTGCAAAATACTCTTGAGCGTCATAAAGAGTTAAGTCCTGCCGAAAAAAGTGCGGTTGAAGGAATGCTTAGAGATGCCCAACGTGAAATGGCTTCTCTTAAACAACAATTAGATGCAAAGTACCCTGTGAAAGCTTAGGAGGTGTAAATATGTCTATAAGTAGTAGTTATTCTAATTATGTAAATTCGTTTTATTCAAATGATATAAATGTTTTGAAAAAACGTAAAACTCAGGCAAAAATTGTCGGAGCTGCAACAATCGCAGCAGGTGCTGTAAGCGGAACAGCGGCATTATTTTCTAAAAATCCGAGTGTTATTTTAAAATGGGTAGTTCCTATTTTAGGTATGATTTGCGGAGCTAATGCTTTAAATTATTCTAAGCAGGCAGAAAAGAAAATAGCTCAACTTGAAGTTCAAGCATAAAAAGATTTTAAAAAAGGCGTCGGCTGAAATTTCAGCCGACGCCTCTTTATTTATTTACCTCTTTGAGGTATGCTGAATATATGAAAGCAATACAGTATTATGCGCCAAAAGATATAAGATTTGAAGAAGTTCCCGTAAAACCGCCTGAAGAAGGTGAGGTTGTCGTTAGGGTTATGTCAGCTCTAACTTGCGGAACTGACGTGAAAACTTTTCGCCGCGGGCATCCTGTGTTGATTAAAGAAGTTCCGTCAGGATTCGGGCATGAGTTTGCTGGAGTTATAGAAAAACTCGGACGTGGGGTTGAAGGTTTTAAAGTTGGTGATAGAGTTGTAGCAGCTAACTCGGCACCATGCGGGGAGTGTTTTTATTGTAAGCGGGAAGAGTATAACTTGTGCGAAAATTTGAACCTTTTAAACGGTGCGTATGCTGAGTTTATTACGGTTCCTGCGCGTATTGTTAAAAAAAATATGTTAATTTTGCCGCCTGATTTAAGTTTTGACAGGGCTGCGTTTTGTGAACCGTTAGCTAATGTTGTTCACGGAGCTGAAAGAACAGGTATAAAACAAGGTGATACTGTCGGAATTATCGGTATCGGTCCGATTGGGTTGATGTTTGCACGTATTGCAAAACTTATGGGTGCAAGGGTTATTGTTGGCGGACGTAACCCTATGAAATTAAAGGCGGCAGAAGATTTTGCTCATGCAGATGAGATTATTGATTTGAAAAAATATCCTAATCCTGTTAAAATTTTCAAAGAATTTTCAGATAGCGGAAAAGGGCTTGATGTTGCAGTTGAATGCGTCGGTTTACCTGAAATTTGGGAACAGATTTTTGATTGTGTAAGACCCGGTGGTACGGTACACTTTTTTGGCGGTTGTAAATCAGGTTCTAAGGTTACTTTTGATACAACAAAAATGCATTACGGTGATATTAAGATGATGAGCGTGTTTCATCATACTCCGAAGTATTTTAGAAAAGCGCTTGAATACATTGCATCAGGTGATGTTGAAGTTGAAAAACTTATCACGGATACTTTGCCTTTAGAAAAAGTTGAATATGCTATACAGCAACATATTGAGGGAAAAGCTATTAAATTTTTGATTAAGCCATGGGGATAGTTAATTTTATTTCCAAAAGTAATCTTTTTCAAATTTTCGGCCTGCACGTTTGATTTTTCTATACAACAACGCCTTGTCTTGTCTTACAGTTATTGTATAAAAATTATTTAGTTAATAATCTGGTTTATAAATATCAAAACCTCTTGTAAAAAACTTTTGAGTATATGATAATATTCC
>CAMDYM010000046.1 GCA_945910425.1 uncultured Candidatus Melainabacteria bacterium
GACCGGAAGCAGCTCAGCAATACTTAGTAGACGAAGTACAACGTGTATATCGTTCTCAAGGTGTTGAAATTGCTGATAAACACATTGAAATCATTGTTCGTCAAATGACTAAGAAAGTTAAGGTTATTGATGCCGGCGATACTAACTTGTTACCTGGTGAATTGATTGAAATGCAAACATTCGAAAAAGAAAACAAATTAGCTCAAGAAGCTGGTAAAGCTCTTGCAACTTGTGAATACATGTTGTTAGGTATTACAAAAGCTTCTTTGAATACCGAATCATTCATTTCAGCAGCATCATTCCAGGAAACAACAAGAATCCTAACTGAAGCCGCAGTAGATGGTAAGAAAGACTTGTTAAGAGGTTTGAAAGAAAACGTTATTATCGGTCGTCTAATCCCTGCCGGTACCGGATTCCATCACCTAATCAATGCTGATGAAGAACGCGACAGAGAAGAAAGAAAACGTGCTGTTGCACAAAGAAATCAAGCAAGAAAACCTTCTGCAATCTTAGAAGAAATCGAAGGAATGTTCGGTGCTCCTGATTTCAACCTTGATGAAGAATAATTCAAAAGGTAATATAAGAAAAGACCTTCCTATATGGGAGGTCTTTTTTATTAAATTATATAACGTTATGATTAAATATTTCCGTATAAGAATATGTATATAAAATTGAAAGGACATGAATATGACATTTAGAGTTGAAGGTAATTTTGGTGGAAGTTTTGACAATGATGCTTAAAAAAGGCTGAAAAATTTTTAAATCAGGCAGGTATTAATAAACCGACATCTGAACAAATTAAGGCAGAAATGGATAAACTTGCCGATAAAGGTCAAAAATTAGCTACAATACCGGGGTTTGAGCTTGAAAGAAATCCTGATGATAATACTTTTGTAGATTTTAATGACGGAGCTGTTCCGAAAAAGAACATTAAAGATATGACAAAAGAAGAATTAAGAGAGTATCTTAAAGGTAAAACTTATTCTATAGAAGAAAGTGGTGGTTGCGTAACTTTAGCGGTAGGCGAAGGTGGCGACGGAACCACAACAAAAGGTATGACTGAAGAAGGCGACAGTGCTGATATTCTAAATAAAATGAAAGAGTATATAGATATATATAAACCTGAATTTGAATAATAATTATTGAGCGGGATTTAATTTTAAATCCCGCTTTTAATTTTATATATTCATAACTTTTAGTATATCATTTAACTGGGCGGATGTTTTCTTAACATCTGCATTACCATATTTAATGGCGTTATCTGGGTCTTTTAATCCGTTTCCTGTTAAGATACAAACGATTTTAGAGCCTTCTTTAACAAGACCTTGAGAGTGTGCTTGTATAAGTCCTGCAACAGAAGCTGCTGATGCGGGTTCTGCGAGAACCCCTTCTGTTGATGCTATAAGTTTATAAGCTTCTACTATTTTTTCATCTGTTACGCAGCCGATTTTACCGTTACTTTCGTCACGAGCTGCTTCTGCTTGTTTCCAGCTTGCAGGGTTTCCGATACGGATTGCAGTTGCAAGTGTTTCAGGGTTCATAATTCTTTCCCCGCGAACGATTGCAGCTGAACCTTCTGCTTCAAATCCCATCATTTTGGGTAAATTTTTAATTTTACCGAGGGTATGCCATTCTTTATAACCCTTCCAGTAGGCGGTAATATTTCCGGCGTTACCTACAGGTATGAAATGATAATCAGGTGCTTCGCCTAAGGCTTCACAGATTTCAAAAGCACCTGTTTTTTGTCCTTCAATACGGAATGGGTTAACAGAGTTAACGAGTGTAATCGGGTATTTATCGGAAATTTCGCGAACCATTTCAAGTGCGCGGTCAAAGTTTCCTTGAATAGCGATAATTTCAGCGCCGTACATCATAGCCTGAGAAAGTTTGCCAAGTGCTATGTATCCGTCAGGAATTAAAACGTAAGTTTTTAATCCTGCTTTCGCGCCATACGCTGCGGCTGATGCCGAGGTGTTACCTGTTGAAGCGCAAATTATAGCACCAGAACCTGATTCCTTGGCTTTTGTTACAGCCATTGTCATGCCGCGGTCTTTGAAGCTTCCTGTCGGGTTGCAGCCTTCAAATTTTAAATAAACTTCAGCGTCTAAGCCGATTTTTTTAGCTAAATTGTTTGCTTTTATAAGCGGAGTATTACCTTCATTCAAGGTTACAACAGGTGTTGTGTCTGTTACGGGTAAAAACTCTCTATATTTGTTAATTAATCCTTGATAGTACATAATTTCCCTCTTAATATTTTTTATATCTGAACTCTTATCAGACTGTCGACATTTGTTGCAGAGTCGTTATTGAATATTTCAATAACTTTTTGCATATCTTTTTCTTTGCAAAGTTCTGTGATGACAGTAATTTTTGCGGCATTATCACCTGCAACTTCTTTTTGAACAATACTTGCAAGGCTTATATTGTTGTCTTCGCAAGCTTTACCGATACGTCCGATTACGCCCATGCTGTTTTGAGCTGTAATCGAGATATAGTATTTGTTTTCGGTTTCAGAAATGTTCATCATTTGAGCGTTTTCGTGGTGGTGGCATCTCATCATCGGAAGCAGATAATCTGTTTTACCGATTTCGGATGCTATTGCTAAGATATCTCCGACAACAGAACTTGCGGTCGGAAATTCTCCAGCCCCGGGACCTGATAGGGTCACGTCTCCTACAGGATGTCCTGATAAGCTTACCGCGTTTGTTACGTAATCAATATGAGCTAAGGTTTTTGATTGCGGTACAAGCATTGGGTGAACCCGCACATCTGCTCTTCCGTCTTTATTTAATTCGGCAGATGCAATCAGCTTAATTTTATACCCCAGTTCATTTGCGGCTTTCATATCGTCAGGACTGATTTTTGTGATACCTTCACGATAAACATTATCTATTTTAATTCTTTTACCAAATGCAATTGTTGCAAGTGTTGTAATCTTATATGCCGCATCAAACCCTTCAACGTCCCCTGTAGGGTCGGCTTCTGCGTATCCAAGTTCCTGAGCTTCTTTTAAAACATCAGAATATGATGCATTTTGAACATCCATTTTTGTTAAAATATAATTTGTTGTTCCGTTAAGAATAGCTTTAATCTTGTTTATCTTATTCCCTGCAAGAATTGTCTTAATCGGCATAATTAAAGGGATTCCGCCTGCAATTGCCGCTTCATAAAGGACAACTTTGTTATGTTCTTCCGCGAATTTAAATAATTCTTCACCATGTTTTGCTAATAATTCTTTGTTTGCGGTAACAATATGTTTATCGTTTTTTATTGCAGCTTTAATAAGGTCAAACGCCGGTTCAATTCCGCCTATTAGTTCTGCAACAATCTGAATTTCAGGGTCATTAACCACATCATAAGGGTTATCTGTAATAATGCTTTCATCTAAATTTTCAATATTACGTTTTTTATTTTTGTTGCGTACTGCAATTTTTGCGACTTCAATGTTGTCAAAGTTTTGAAGCGTCTTAAACACTCCGCTGCCGACTGTTCCCAGTCCTATAAGTCCGATTTTAATTTTATTTTCCATAATTTTTAGTATATCATAAAGGGGTAAATATTACTACATTTTAACATGTCCCTTGCAAAAAAGTATTTTTGGGTTATTATAATAGTACTGAAGTAAGAAAACTAGCTAGAAAAGGAAAATAAATTATGGCAAAACATTGTGAAATCTGCGGAAAAGCTCCAATTAAAGCAGCTAAATTGACTTTCTCTCATAAACAAATCGTGCATACTCAAGAACCAAACCTTCAAACAGTAAAAGCTGTTGTTAACGGTGTAACAAAAAGAATTAAAGTATGTACATCTTGTTTAAAAGCAGGAAAAGTTCAAAAAGCTATGTAAGAAGCTTTTTTAAAAATAAAAGAATTAAAAAGAACTCTCGTTTGAGAGTTCTTTTTTGAATACATAACTTAATAATTAAACAAATGTAACGAAATGCAAATACGAATTATCAGAAAAAGGTAAATCAGCAGGAGTGGCTGCGCTGATAAGCAAGCTGAAATGTAAATTTATGAAAGTATGGGTGGGATTTATAATCCCGCCTTTTACTCTTAATATTTCTTCATGTTTCATGAAAATTGTTTGTTTATTTTTTCTATATGTAATAGAATAATGTTGGGAATGTTTTTTTAAGGGATAGGTAGATGATAAAAGACAGATTGAACGAGAGAACTTTAACACCTCAAGAGGTGCGAACTATTTTAAAAGCAGATAATAAAGAGATAGTTGATTTGTGCAGAAAAGCAGCAATCAGACCAAGAAAAAATGCTAAAGGTCACACTTATTTTTCTTATGATGAAGTAAAAAATCTAAGAAGAATTCAGGCAAAAGTTAAAGACGCTGTTTCAACAGTTGTCAATGTTCCTGCAAGTGTCGGCGCTGGCAGCATTCAAGGTAATTCTGCTGCTGTAAGAAGCATTTTAACATCTTTACAGGATTTAGAAACAAGATTAAGCAACAAAATAGCATCTGTTATTGATGAAAAACTTGAAGGTATGGATGATGTTGTTGTTGAACTTATCCGTTGTAAAACTGATAATGAAACTTTGAAACAAAAAATTGTTGACTTAAATAAAGAAGTTTATCAGCTTAAAAACGAACTTAACAGCTACAAGTCTGTTGGTTTAGGTTTTTATAAGAAAAAAGAAGTTTACGTTTGGGAATAAGAGGAAATAATAATGGCGGCAAAAGAAGCACCGACAGTAAATGTTAGCGAAGAAAGAAGTAAGGCGCTAAAATTAGCTATTGAAAAAATTGAAAAAGATTTCGGTAAAGGTTCAATCATGAAGCTCGGTGATAAAACTACCGTCAATGTTGATGCTATCCCGACAGGCGCGTTATCTCTTGATGTTGCGCTTGGTATTGGTGGAATCCCTCGCGGTCGTATTATTGAAATCTATGGTCCTGAATCTTCAGGTAAAACAACTTTGGCTCAGCATATTGTAGCAGAATGTCAGAAAAAAGGCGGAATTGCAGCATTCGTTGATGCTGAGCATGCTTTAGATCCGGAATACGCGAGAGCTTTAGGTGTTCAAGTCGATGATTTACTTATCTCTCAGCCTGATACAGGTGAACAAGCTTTAGATATTACAGAAGAACTTGTTCGTTCAGGTGCTGTTGATATCGTTGTTGTTGACTCTGTTGCGGCTCTTGTTCCGAAAGCTGAAATTGAAGGTTCTATGGAAGACCAACAAATGGGTTTACAAGCTCGTTTGATGTCAAAAGCACTTAGAAAATTAACGGGTATTATCGGTAAAACCAATACTACGGTTATTTTTATTAACCAGTTACGTATGAAAATCGGGGTTATGTACGGAAACCCAGAAACAACAACAGGTGGTAATGCTTTGAAATATTACGCATCTGTTCGTATGGAAATCAGACGTACTGAAGGCTTAAAAGGTGATGACGGAGATGTTGGTAATCACGTTAGAGTAAGAGTTTTGAAAAACAAAGTTGCACCTCCGTTTAGAACTGCTGAATTTGATATTATCTTTGGTAAAGGTATTTCTAAAATCGGTAATATTTTAGATGTTGCCGTTAACCTTGATATTGTTAAAAAAGCAGGTGCCTGGTTTAGCTATAACGAAGAAAAATTAGGACAAGGCAGAGAAAAAGCTAAAGAATTTTTAGAACAAAATCCTGAAATTTTGGCTGAAGTTGAAAAACTTGTCCGTGAAAAATTGGCTGAATCTTAATCTTTTTTAAAATTACTGTTATTTAGTAGCAAGTTTATTTTTGTTTTGGTTTAATGTAAGAGATTGTATAATACAGGAGACGAAAATGAGAATTTGTTCAATTAACAGTTATAATTGTAATACCCCAAAAAGAACGCTTTCAGCACCAAAACCTCAAAATGCTGTTCAAAATAATGTGAATTTTACGGGTGAAGATAACAGAAAATCATCTTTAAGCAAAACAAAAGGTGCTGTAATCGGTTTATGTTTACTTCCTTTGGCAAGCGGTATAGTGACAAGTTGTGATGAAGAACCTGTTTATGCAAATGCTCAAGTAGGTGTTGAAAAAGGTGATTCAATTCAGCATAGTGATACTATTGTTGATCGCTGGGAACATACTGATACTATTAAAAACTGGCGTAATAATTTCCAAAGACCAATTCCTTTAGATTCACTTTTTAAAAACTTTGGTAATTGGGGATTTGTAGACGGTGATATGAATGACCCTAAATCAAACAGAAATATTATTCACTATGATATTACCCGTGAATGGGAAGAAAATGACAGAGAAATCGGTGACATGAATTATCTTCAATCAGCAAGAGATAAGAATGTTCTTGTTTATGATACCGAAATCAAAGATTATAAAGGTAATCATAAATATTACGGAAAATCTGTTATAAGGATTCCTGATGAAAGTTATACCGTTACAACAAAAGACGGCAGGGTTTTACGTTCTCCAAAAGGATTCTTTGTTGAAAGCTGGAGAAGTAACAGTGACAGAAAAGGTGCTGATTTTACTTCTTGCACACCATTAACAAGAGATTTTTGCGTAACTGTGGGTGACAGTTTAAGAGTTGCTAAACAGACAGGTAATAATGAATTTCAATTAACAGGGTCAGTTGGAAAAGGTTATTTGGATGATAAATCAATTCTTTTGAAAAACTTAATCGGTATTTATTCAACAGATGACCATTTAAGAAATGTTGAAATTAAAGCTGTTAACGATGAAGCTTTGAAAGATAACTATGTTGCAGCAATGAAAGAATACAGAAAAAACAACAGTAATTACTAAGTTGGCAATAATTATATAAACTCGAGAAAAAGACCTCTTTTATAAGAGGTCTTTTTATATAAGTTTTTCTTCTAAGGTTTCAAATATATACTCTAAACGGGTTTTGTCATGAGTAAACCACCAACCGATAAGTGTTTCAAATGCGGTTGCCTGTCGATATTCGTTTTGAATATTGCGTCTTCCAACAGGAATTGGAAGATTGCGGGCGCGGCGCGTCAATTCAAGCTCTTCTTCTGTTAGTTTGTTGTTTAAAAAATGAAGAAGGTCGCTTTGAAATTGTGTTTTAACTAAATCAGTTGTCATTTTGTGTAATTTTTTAGCGTTATTTGTTTGGTGAATTGTTTTTTGTCTTATATGCAATTCCCAGACTGCATCGCCTAAGTAGGCATAATTTCTTAAGTTAATATCTTCCATACTTTGATTTTACTACAAAAAGGGGCAAATGTAGAAGTATGACAAATTTGACCAATTACCTGATATATTTACCCCTACACCTCCCCAATCGGGGCAGGGGGGAGTGAATATGACCTATTTAAAATTTGTTATGTTGGTGAAAGGATATATTAAAAGGAGCTTTTTATGGTTAAAAAAATATTTTCTGTAATTATATTTTTGTTTTTGGGGGTAAATATAACTTTTGGCTCAGGGGGCAGTATGGAAGCTTCTATCGTGAAATGTAACAGGTGTACGTGTCCTGAGTCATCATTAAAGGGTTATAAGGATTATATTGACCGGCTTCAAGTTGAGCGCGCAATTATTTATAATGCGCTAAACTTATCGGATGAACAGATTGAAATATATGAACAGATGATGAGTGAGAGTGTTCCTTGTTTTGAACAGGATTATAACAAATTAGTAAAAGAATGTTATAAATTAAAAGCAATGCAAACAGCAAAAGCAGGTGAGTGTGATCTTTTGCGCCAAAAAAGGGTTGTTCAAAAGTTAAAAAACAGTCTTGAAAAATCTTTTGACAAAAGTACAAAACCGTTTAGAAAATGTTTAACACATCAGCAGCGTGCAAAATACGGAATGATAAAAAAAATAGCGCATGATGATGTAAAAAAAGCTTCGCACAAGAAAGATTATTATAAGGCAAACCCCCAGATGCGTCCGTTTGGAAACGAGATTTGTCATTAATTTAAAGGATGTCTTTTTGAAAATAATTATTATAATAAGGGTATGAGAAAGTGCGCACTTATTTTAATATTACTTATGACGTGTCCTTTTGTGTTGGCAAAAGACCGACCTGACAGCTTTGACGGTAAGGGTTATGTCGGAACTTTGCCTGATTTAACAAGGAGTTTTGAGCCGGTGCCTGAGAAAAAAACAACTCCTGAGGTTAATATATCAAAGGATTTCAATTCAGCAAGCGAGATTAAGCCTGTACCGCGCGATAACCCTGCGTTTGTTAATATTATCTTGAAAAGTGAGAAAACTTCTCAGTATGTTAATGATTTGAACGAGTTTATCCCGCTTTTGGAAAGTATTTATGACTTGATTGAAGATGAGAGCAATGTTCAGATTTTTAACGCTAAAGTTTATTATTTTAACAAGAGCGCCGATTATTTTCGCGACAAATATTCAAACAAGCCTGAAAGCCAGTTCGTATCTTATAAACGCTTAATGGAACTTAGCATGCATGCAAGGTCTATTGCACTTTTACGTAACGAAGCCGAACGCTATAACCCTTATCTTGCTTACGGAAGTTCGGGGTATATTTATAATCCGAATAATATTACAGAGCAATTGGGGTATTTAAAAACCGAGATTGAGCAGACAATTTTAATCCTGAAAGAATCAAATTAGGGGTAAAGGGGTAAATTGCATTTAAAGTCGATAAGGTTATAAGTTGATAAGACGATAAGTTCTTTACCGTTAATATATTAATCTTCCCCCTTGAGGGGGGAAGTGGATTTTGGCAAGAGTGGAGTGAAACGAACTCGTCCGGGCGAGAGCTGCGATGAGCCGGTCGAGCCGCCAAAATCCAAGACAGTGGCGCGAAGTGCCGATGGGGGTGTAAAAGTCTAGTTTGAAGGGTTAGTATGGTAGGTTTTAATTTCATCCCAACATTATAATTAATCGACTAATCCTAAAATATATAGTTCACAAAATAAACCGTTTGCGCAAAAACTTTTTTTAGATTAAAATCAGGTTATGTTTAAAAAGTGTTTTATGTGTGTGAAAGAGAATTTTTCTGAGGGCGGTAAGTTCCATGCGCTGACAGAATTTGTTTGTAATTTATATAATTCTTTAATATATAAATATAAAAATATGAAAATTTTAGATAAATACATCTTAGGGCAGGTTATTGCAATGTTTTTAATGGGTGTGTTTGTGTTTTCAACGATTATATTTGCTTCAGACGTATTTATGACATTGATTAAACAGATTGCAAAATTCGGGATTCCGTTTAAAATTGCGTTTATTATGATTTTATTAAACATCCCGTCAGTAATCGTTTTAACAATCCCTATGGGTGTATTGTTATCAACGGTTATGACTTTGAATAAGTTAAGTTTATCATCAGAAATTACCGTAATGCGTGCTTGCGGAATCGGGTTAAACCGTATTGCAAAACCTATTTTTATTTTTGCGATAATAATGTCACTGTCAAGCTTTTTTATCAATGAAAGTGTTGTTCCCGTGATGACAAAACAATCAAAAGACTTGGGGTTATGGGCTTTGGGTCAAAAAAATATACCTGACGGTAAACAAAACTTTATTTTTAAAGAATTAACCGACAACTATGTACTAAAACGATTATTTTATGTTGATTCTTGTGAGAAGAAAACCCTTTATAACGTAACTGTGTTAGATAATTCAAAACCTGATACTATTCAGATATTACAGGCAAGAGAAGGTAAAACCTCCCCTGACGGGTGGCATTTTAAAAAAGGTGCTGTTTATACAATTGGAAACGAGTTAAATACATCTTTATTTGAAACTATGGATGTAAAATTCGGGTTAGATTTATCTAAAGAGTTAAATAAAAATGTTGCAAAAGAAATGAATTTTGCAAAACTGTTTAAGTATTTAGTTAAAAATCATAAAACTTTAGAAAATCCGCAATCATATATAATTGAGCTTTTTGATAAAATTGCACTGCCTCTAACGACGATTGTCTTTGTACTTGTCGGGGTTCCGCTTGCGATTACACCTCCAAGAGTCAGGTATAACAGAGGGTTCTTATTCAGTATTTTATTAATCTTTGCATATTACGTAATAAGAGCGTTATCAATATCTTTTGGCGAAAATTCCACAAATATGATAATTGTAGCTCTTGCAGCCTGGGTTCCTAATATTGTTTTGACAATTTGGGGTGTATGGCTGTATTACAAAAAAGTCTATACAATCAGTTAAAATTTTGTAAAATCATACTTTTAATGGTCAAAAAATTCATTTTCTTGTTTTAAAATATAAGTATGGACGATAGAAGGCACAATAGTGAAGTAACAGGAAATATATTTTCGCAGAAGTTTGGATTTACTGATGTGAATAATCCTTTTGGCGGTAGTTTTGATATATCAAAACCGCAGGAAAAGCCTGCACCTGTTACAAATCCTCAAGTCCATTCAAAGCGCCTTAACGGTTATGATTGTGCAATACTTAATCAGACAAATTTTGAGGGTAATCCGCAGGAAACAGAAGATGTCAGTATTGAATACCGTATTAAAGATAAAGAATCTCAGGTTAAAGATTTAGATGCAAGAATTAAAGTTGCGGATGATTACGGCACCCAAAATGAAGCATTAACTTTAAAGGCAAAACGACAAAGACTTTTGCAGGAATTAGACACTTTAAGAAAACAGCAAATGTATGGAGGAAGAGTTTTAGGTGAGAAAAATAAACAGGTTTACCATGAAACTTTTAAGAAAAGAATGCCTGTAATCTATAAAATTCAAGCCTTTATCTCAAGACAAATTTTAGCAAGATTATCAAAGAAAATAAATTCTGTCGTAACCTTAAGTGATTCATTAGAACAATTATCACAAATAAGCAGAAGCGTTGATGAGCTTGTTGATATGCATGTTCCTTATGGCGAAAAAGTTGAAAATTACGAAAAACTTACCGAATATTTAAACCAGGCAAATATGATTCATTCTAAGATTTCAAAGTCTTTGGGTCGGAACAGTTAGCTTTATCAATTTGGGGATTTGGCATATTTTTAAAAACCTTGCTTGTCTGTCATGTTTGTCATACAATTTTCCTTGAGAATTGGCTTTTTAAGGAGAAATTATGAACGAACTGTTAAAAAAATCAGCGGCGGAACAGAGTAAAGCCCTGAAAAATAAAGAGATTTCCGCAGTTGAATTAACAAATGCTGCTTTTGATAGAATTGATTCAATCGAAGGTAAAATCGGAGCTTTTAATTCATTAACAAAAGAAACAGCATTAAATACTGCGAAAAAAGTAGACGAAAAGATTGCGAAAGGTGAAGAATTACCGCTTTTGGCAGGTATCCCTTTAGCGTTGAAAGATAATATGAATCTTGTAGGTTCAAAAACAACTGCTTCATCTAAAATCTTAGAAAACTTTGTTTCACCGTTTAATGCAACAGTAACCGAAAAACTTTTAGGAAACTTAGTCCCTATTGTCGGTAAAGCTAACCTTGATGAATTTGCAATGGGTTCATCTAATGAAAACTCAGCATTTAACAAAGTTCATAACCCTTGGGATTTAAATAAAGTTCCGGGTGGTTCATCAGGCGGTTCTGCTGCAAGTGTATCATCTTGTGAGGCAACATTGGCATTAGGTTCTGATACCGGCGGTTCAATCAGGCTTCCTGCAAGCTTTTGCGGTATCGTTGGTATGAAACCGACATATGGTAGAGTTTCTCGTTACGGCTTAATTGCGTTCGCTTCATCTCTTGACCAAATCGGACCGTTTGCAAGAACTGTTGAAGATGCTGCAAATTTACTTGAAGTTATCTCAGGTCATGACCCTAAAGATTCAACATCTTTAGATTTACCTGTTGAACACTATGCAGACAACCTTAACGGTGATTTAAAAGGTAAAAAAGTCGGCGTTATTAAAGAACTTATGGAAGAAGGTTTGATGCCTGAAGTTCAACAAGCACTTCAAAATGCTATTGAAACATATAAAAAATTAGGTTGTGAAATTGTTGAAATTTCATTGAAAAAATTAAAATATTCAATCGGTATTTACTATATCTTAGCAACTGCCGAATGCTCATCAAACTTGGCAAGATTTGACGGTGTAAAATACGGTTACAGAACAAAAGATGCTCAAAATCTTCTTGAAATGTATACAAAAACAAGAGCAGAAGGTTTCGGACCTGAGGTTAAACGCCGTATAATGCTTGGAACATATGCACTGTCTTCAGGCTATTATGATGCTTACTATAAAAAAGCTCAACAAATGAGAGCGTTAGTGACTGAAGAATTTAATGAAGCATTCAAGCAAGTTGATGTATTAATTTCACCGACTTGTCCGAATACTGCTTTTGAACTTGGTGCAAAAGCATCTGATCCATTGGCAATGTATTTAACCGATATTGCAACAATAGGCTGTAATTTAGCAGGTATCCCGGGTATTAGTGTTCCGGCAGGGTTTGATAATACAGGCATGCCGATTGGGTTGCAAATTCTTGCTCCACAACTGCAAGAAACAAGGTTGTTTAATTTTGCATATAAGTTTGAACAAGCTAATGATTTTTATAAAAAATTGGCTAATATCTAGTTTAAAAAAAGGAACCTTTTATAAGGTTCCTTTTTTTATGTTTATTTTTTAAGATATTTTTGTGCTAAATCCGCATTGTCGCCAATAAATTTTGTTATCCAGCCTCCAAAACATTCTGTAGTTATTTTTTCAGTGTTTTGTATCAGTTGCTCAACAGAATATTTTGAAACGCAACTCCAAGTGGCGTTTTCAAGTTCAGCGCGGTTAAATCTTCCTTTTAGCTGGCTTGTATATATTTGAACTCCGCTTTTTTGAAAACCTTCGGAGATAAGTTCTTCGCCCATTGAATTAAAAAATTCTGATGAGAACCCGTCATAAAACTCTTTTTTATCCTCATTACTATAATTAGGTTTTGTATTTTGTTTATAACTTGCGGACGGATTATCATTTGATACACTGCTGGTTCCGTAACTTGGAGCAGACGGCATGTTTACTGTGGCTGCAAAAGCTTTGTTGACGGTTATAATCAATATATTTACGCAAGCAAGTATGCTAAGTATTATTAAAATCTTTCTCATATTTTTATCCTTTTTAATATATATTACTGTAAGTATAATTTTTTGTTATCATCTTTTCAAAGGATTTGGTGTATGGGTTAATGTTAACGAAGATTTAAAATAAAAAAGCACTTTGGGAATTTCCCAAAGTGCTTTTTACTATCTGAAATAAATTATTATACAGAAGCTTTTGCTCTAGGACCTGCGTTAACGATTTCAGACGGCATGTTTGGATATTTAGAAGCAAAATTATCAGCAAACATTTGAGCAAGTTTGTTAGCTTGTTCATCATAAGCTGTTTTGTCTTCCCACATACCGCGAGCGTCAAGCATTTCATCAGGAACGTTAGGGCAAGATGTAGGGTAATCTACATTAAATACATCGTGGTGTTTGAATTCGATAGAATCAAATGAACCGTTCAATGCAGCAGTTACCATAGCTCTTGTGTAAGCTAATTTCATACGTTTAGCACCCATAGATGCTGAACCGCCTGCCCAACCTGTGTTAACTAAGTAAACTTTAGTTCCGTATTGGTCAAGTTTGTCACCCAACATTTTAGCGTAAACTGAAGCATCCATTGGCATGAACGGTTCGCCGAATAATGTTGAGAATGTAGGAACCGGTTCTGTGATACCGCGTTCAGTACCTGCAAGTTTAGAAGTGAAACCTGTTACGAAGTGGTACATAGCAGCGTTTTTGTCTAATCTTGAGATTGGAGGTAAAACGCCGAACGCATCAGCTGTTAAGAATACAACAACTTTTGGGATTCCGCCTTTTGAAGGAATTTGAGCGTTGTTGATGTAGTTAATAGGATAACCAACACGAGTATTTTCAGTTAATGAACCGTCATTAAAGTCAAATTCTCTTGTTTCAGGATCCATAACAACATTTTCAACTAATGAACCGAATTTGATAGCGTTATAAATATCAGGTTCATGTTCTTCAGAAAGGTTAATACATTTAGCATAGCATCCGCCTTCAAAGTTGAATACACCGTCAGGTGACCAACCGTGTTCATCATCACCAATTAATTTTCTTGCAGGGTCAGCAGATAAAGTTGTTTTACCTGTTCCTGAAAGACCGAAGAATACTGCTGTTTCGCCTGTAGCAGGGTCCATGTTAGCTGAACAGTGCATTGGAAGTACGTTTTTCTTAGTCATAACGTAGTTCATTGTAGCGAATACTGATTTTTTGATTTCTCCTGCATATTGAGAACCGCAGATGATAATTTCGTGAGCTTCGTAGTCAATAGCGATACAAGCTTCAGAGTTTACGCCGTCAACTTCAGGATCACATTTAAATCCCGGAGCACAAAGAATTGTATAATCAGGTTCACCATAGCTTGCTAACTCTTCTGCTGTAGGTCTGATTAACAATTGGTGAATGAACAAGTTTTGGCTTGCCATTTCATTAATAACTCTGAATTTTTGAGTATAAGTTTTGTCAGCACCTGCAAAACCGTCGAAAATGAAGATTTCTCTGTTTTGTAAGTAAGCAGCGATCTTACCTTTTATGGAGTTAAAAG
>CAMDYM010000047.1 GCA_945910425.1 uncultured Candidatus Melainabacteria bacterium
ACTTATCGCTCAAGCAAAAACAATAATAACAGAAAAAGGGGTACAAAATGCCTAAGAAAGAAAAACAAGGATTAGTAGTTAGTAACAAAATGGATAAAACAGTAGTTGTAAGAGTTGCTGATTACGAACCACATCCAAAATACAAAAAAATTATGGAATCAAATAAAAACTATAAAGCACACGATGCTGAAAATATTTGTAATGAAGGCGATACTGTAAGAATCGTTGAAAACAGACCAATTTCAGGTGGAAAACGCTGGGTTGTAGCTGAAATAGTTGAAAAAGCACGCTAGTGCTTAATGTGCTGATGCAAATTTAGCATTAACGTGTCCTGAACTTGATTCAGAACCCCTATCATATTTTAAGATAGGAAGCAACATTACCATAGAGTAATGAGAGGCAAAAGTAGTAGAAAATACTAAAAGGAAAGAAAAATGATACAACAAGAAACAAGACTAGAAGTAGCAGATAACACAGGTGCAAAACAATTGTTATGTATCCGTGTTATGGGAAGCTCAAATAAAAAATTTGCAGCAGTAGGCGATGAGATCGTAGCTTCTGTAAAAGATGCGACTCCGAATATGGCTGTGAAAAAAGGTGAAGTTGTTCGTGCAGTTGTAGTAAGAACTAAAGCAGATATCAAACGTAATGACGGATCAGTTATCAGATTTGATGAAAACGCAGCGGTTATTATTAACAAAGACGGCAACCCTAGAGGAACTCGTGTTTTCGGACCTGTAGCTCGTGAATTGAGAGATAAAGGTTATATGAAAATAGTTTCTCTTGCACCGGAAGTTATCTAATATACAAACATGTAATAGACTCTATAATTCAGGTTATAAAGTCAGTCCATGAAAGTTAAAACCAGGAGAAAAAAATGACAAACAAAGATAAAAAAAGTTTACATGTAAAAACAAGCGACAGAGTCGTAGTTATTGCAGGTAAAGACAAAGGAAAAATCGGTAACGTAAAAAAAGTTGACCTGGAAAAAGGAAGAGTAATTGTAGAAGGCGCTAATATGGTGACTAAAGCACAAAAACCTCAACCTGCAGCAGGTATCCAAGGTGGACTAATCAAGTTGGAAGCTCCGATTGATTCATCAAATGTGATGATAGTTTGCCCTGCTTGCGAAAAGGCAACAAGAGTAGAAATGAAAGTTATCGACGGTAAAAAAGTTCGCGTTTGTAAAAAATGCGGTGAACAACTAGATGCTTAGTGTGTAACCGCTTTGGCGGGTACGACATTAATACCAATAGTAAAGGAAAAGAAAAATGACAGTAACAAAAAACTTAAAAACAAAATATCAAGAAGAAGTGGTACCGGCTTTAAAAGAAAAGTTCGGATACAAAAATGACCACCAAGTACCAAAACTTGTAAAAGTAGTTTTGAACATGGGTGTAGGTGAAGCTTCTCACAACTCAAAAATTGCAGAAGCAATTGAAGCTCAATTAACAAAAATTGCAGGACAAAAAGCAGTTGTTACAAAAGCAAAAAAATCAATCGCTTCATACAAATTGAGAGAAGGAATGCCGGTTGGAGCAATGGCAACATTGCGTGGCGAAAGAATGTATGATTTCTTACAAAAACTAATTTGCGTAGTTCTACCAAGAATTCGTGACTTTAGAGGTATCAGCGCAAAGAGTTTTGATGGTCGCGGAAACTATACATTGGGCTTGAAAGAACAAGCTCTATTCCCTGAAATCACTTATGAAGAAGTGGATTTAGTTAAGGGTATGAACGTTTCAGTTATCACAACTGCTGAAACAGATGAAGAGGCAAGAGAATTGTTAAGACTTCTCGGAATGCCATTCAAAGGTAGTAAAAACTAATAAGTACAAGATAGGAGAAATTCATGGCTAAGAAAGCGATGATTAACAAAGAACTTAGACGAGAAAAACTTGCTGCTGCCGGAAAATACCCAACAGTAAGACTTCACAACAGATGTTCTATCTGTGGAAGACCTCACGGTTTTCATAGAGATTTCGGTTTGTGCAGAATCTGTTTAAGAAAAATGGCTCACCAAGGTTTGTTACCTGGTGTAACTAAAGCAAGCTGGTAGTCAATTTGTTAATAGAATAAAAAAGAGCGGATTTGTGTCCGCTCTTTTTGTTGTAAAGAAATGTTAAATCTCAATAAGCCTTTGTTTAACTGTTTTTCAGCTTTGATATCAAAATTGTCAGGCAATAATATTAACGAAATTTACTTTATATCTATGTGTAAGTGTTATTTTTTAATAGTAAAAGTAAAGGAGTAGTGTTATGGCAGTAGGAAATGTTGAAATTATTGGACCTCGTAGAATTACGGATTTAGGAAATGGCAGATATATGTCAAATCCGACTCAGCCTGGAATTATGGGTTCAGGTATAATTGATGAAGCAGCAGTTAAGGCTTTACGTGAAAAATATTCAGGAGAAAGTGTTTACCCTGAGAATCCGGGACTAATTTCACCCCAAAAACAATTAGAAGAAGCTCGTAAAATGCGTGAAAAAATTATTGAAATTTTAAACCAAGAAGTTGATAAAAAGCCTGAGATGAGCGAATCTGAATTTAATAAAAAGATGTTGTTATATACATGTGGTGGTATTATTCCTATGACTTACGGTTTACTGGATAAAGATTTTCAAGAAGCCCGTGAATATTATACAAACAATACCGAAACAAAGACAGGAAAAGTTATGAATGTGTTGAAAAACGTTTTGGGTGTTGGCTTAGCTGGTGTTGGCGGATTTTTAGTAGCTAAAAACTTACCTGCTATAAAAACTTTTGCAGGCGGTATTTTGAGTAAAGTTGCAGGCTTATTCAAATAATCGATTGAAAAACTTAGAAAATATAAAAATATCCTTATTCTTAAATGAATGAGGGTATTTTTATTTAAATGTAAAATTTTAAAAATTTTTGATTTACAATAAAAATTTTTCATGTAATAATAATGGTACAGTTCCAGACTGCCAGGGTGCGTCAAAAGGTGGGACGAATAGTCTGATCGATATTGGCAACAATTAGCTTGGTAAGTGGTGTAATAGTTAAGTAAGGATACTGCCTTATAACTGTGAGGTAAGTCCGGAGGAATTAAAATGTCAATGACAGATCCTATAGCAGATATGCTAACAAGAATTAGAAATGCTAACATGGTTAAACATGAAACAGTTGAAGTGCCTGCTTCAAAATTAAAAGTTGCATTAGCAAAAGTTTTGAAAGAAGAAGGTTACATTACTGATTATGAAGTAAAAGAATCAGGTAAATTCAAAGTTATTTCTATCACTTTGAAATACGACGAAAGCGGAAAATCAGTTATTACAAAACTTGAAAGAATTTCAAAACCTGGTTTGAGAAGCTACTCAAAATCTAAAAACTTACAAAAAGTTTTAGGCGGTATGGGTATTGCTATTGTATCAACTCCAAAAGGTTTGTTGACTGATAGAAAAGCAAGAAAAGAAAATGTCGGTGGCGAAGTTCTTTGCTACGTTTATTAATTAAGTTGAACTTATAGATTTATCAACTTAGATACTTAAGAACTTTAAAAGTTTCGGTTCAATTGGTAGAAAAGCCGAAATTAAGTACAAGATATACCACAAGGAGAAATTAAAATGTCAAGAATTGGTAAAAAACCTATAGAAATTCCTCAAGGTGTTGAGGTTAAAGTTGAAGGACAAGTTGTAACAGCAAAAGGACCTTTAGGTACTGAAGTTGTTAACGTTCGTCCTGAAATCGCAGTAAAAATCGAAGATAATCACGTTGTATTATCAAAAGTCGGTACATCACGTGAAACAGATGCTTTGTACGGTTTATCAAGAACTTTAGTAGCAAACGCTGTTACAGGTGTTAAAGAAGGCTTCGTTAAAAAGCTTGAAATCAATGGTGTAGGTTACAGAGCACAAATGCAAGGTAATACTTTGAATATGGCTTTGGGTTACTCTCACCCTGTTGATATCGTACCGCCTGAAGGTATTACAATCTCTGTTGAAGCTAACACAAAAATTACTGTTAAAGGTTCAAACAAACAGATGGTTGGTGATGTTGCAGCTTTAATCAGATCAAAACGTAAACCTGAAGTATACAAAGGTAAAGGTGTTAAATACGAAGGCGAATACATTAGACGTAAAGCAGGTAAAGCAGGTAAAAAGTAAGATAGATGTTCACGAACGAAGTGAGTGTTACAGATATCTTATCCTGAATTTATTTCAGGGTCCCATACAAGTTATATGTTATGGAATCAAAATCAAAATTTTTGTAATAGTATAACAAAAGCCCGTATAAACTCTTGAAGTGGTTATTCAAGCAGGTTTGGGTAAAACGAAAGGACGATAAAATGATTAAACAACAAACAAGAAAACCAATAGTTCAAAAAAGACACAGATCAATCAGAGTTAAGTTGGCAGGAACTGCTGAGTTCCCAAGACTTGCTGTATACAGAAGTACAAAACATATTTATGCTCAGTTAATTGATGATGATAATCATGTAACATTAGCTTCAGCATCATCTAACGACAAAGACTTAAAAGAAAAATTAGCTCACGGTGGAAATATTGAAGCAGCTAAAGTTGTAGGTGAAGCAATTGCTCAAAAAGCTAAAAAAGCCGGTATTGAATGTGTTGTATTTGACCGCGGAGGTTTCTTATATCACGGTCGTGTTGCAGCATTGGCTGATGCAGCTAGAGAAGCAGGTTTGATGTTCTAATTGAACTTGAAAAATTACAAAAACAGCGTGGATTTATTCACGCTGTTTTTTTGTTATACAATGGTTGTATTAAAATTTAGGAATTAAAATTTATGAGAAAAAAATGTCAGATTATCAGTTTAGGCGCTAATTGTATGGTTAGAAGTATTTTAACTCGTCATGGGATAAAACCAACAAAGGCTCAAGGGGAGTTATCTTACCCGTTTGACCTGGCTGTTCATCCGATTTCATGCGTGATAAAGGCTTTAGAAAATAATTTTGCAACATATTTTGAGAACTTGTATTTTGAATCAAACAGACGTCATATTTTTGATTTTTCCAAAAAGAGGGATGTTTGGAAAAATAATGAAGGTATGCGTTTTAACCATGATACGGATTGCGGAGTTAACGATTTTGAAAAATTGAAAACAAGATTTCTTAGCCGTATAGAAAATTTCAATAAAACTTTAGATTCAGGAACCCCGATTTTATTTGTAATTTATATCAAAGATGAAGAGAGTCGCAAATATGTAAATAGGCTGTATGACTTGCTACAGTTGAGATTGCTGGGGGGAGCTTTTTGCTTGCTGTAATCGATTTGAACGGGATAGTGAATAATTATTTTTATCCGCAGATTAAGGTTTTAAATCTGCCAAAACCTTGTGAAAATTATTTTGATACTTGGTATAGAAGTAAGTTTAGAAAATCCGATTTGGGCAAATATAGTGAAAAATGTATTTGTGAATTTGTCCAAAATATTATTGATAACGAGTTTTAATTCAAATAATTTTTCAAAGATTCAATAGCGCGGTTTGCCATAAGTTCGCCTTTTAGCTTTTTATTTTTTCGCTCTTTTTTGGGTAATTCTACAGGTGGAACTATTCCCCAGTTTGCGTTTATTGGTTGGAAGTTGTCGTGTTCAGGGTTTGTTATGTAGTGTGTTAAAGCACCGAGCATTGTGTCAAGGGGTAACTCTAAAAGCGGTTCATTAGATAACAATTTTGCCATATTGATACCCGCTAATAACCCTGAGGCAATTGATTCGGTGTAGCCTTCGGTTCCCGTTATTTGTCCTGCAAAGAACAGGTCCTCGCGCTCACGGGTTTGAAGTGTAGGATTTAGAAGGGTTGGTGAATTTATGAATGTATTTCTGTGCATTACACCGTATCTTACGATGTTTACGTTTTCTAAGCCCGGAATAGATTGCAGCAACTCTTTTTGAGCGCCCCATTTAAGGTTTGTTTGAAATCCTACAAGGTTAAACAAAGTTTTTGCGGAATTATCCTGACGAAGTTGTACAACTGCGTAATTTTTTTCTCCCGTTCGTTTATCTATTAAACCGACAGGTTTCATCGGACCAAAACGCAAGGTATCAACCCCGCGGGAAGCCAGAACTTCTATCGGAAGACAGCTTTCAAAAAATTTTGCAACTTTTTCAAAATCGTGCTGTTCAATTCTTGGAGCGCTTATTAGTATATTATAGAAATTCTCGTATTGTTCTTTGTTTAATGGACAATTAATATATGAAGCTTCTCCCTTGTCGTAACGGCTTGCCCAGAACGCCGTATCAAAGTTTATACTGTCTTTTTCGACAATCGGAGCTATGGCATCAAAAAAGTGCAGATATTCGCTTTTTGTGAACTCTTTTATCGCATCGGTGAATTTTGAACTGGTTAGAGGACCTGAAGCTATAATTGTCGGGGTATTTGGAATTTGTGTAACTTCTTCTCTAATTAGCGTGATATTTGGATTTTGTTCAATTTTTTCGGTTACGGATTGAGAAAATTTATGTCTATCTATTGCCAAAGCGTTTCCGGCAGGTACTGCATAATTTTTAGCGATTTCGATAAGTTCTCCGCCTAAGATTTCCATTTCGTGTTTTAAAAGCCCGCTTCCGTTTGTAATATCGTATGAGCCTAAGCTGTTTGAGCAGACAAATTCTGCACAATCCTGTGTCGTATGTGCGCCTGTTTTGGTTTTAGGACGCATTTCGTATAAATTTACTTTAAATCCTCTTTTAGCAAGCTGTAATGCGGCTTCTGAGCCCGCCAATCCTGCTCCGATTACATTTACTTCCATTCTTGAAGTTTAACCAAGATATAGTGTGCTGTCAATATTTTTTTATTTCCTAGGATAATCAGGTGTGATAGTCCAGCCAGCGCGTTTGATTTTTTCTGCATAACAATTGCCGTAACTTTTGCATTTTTGATTAATAATATTTTAAGATTTTTGTAGTTTTTAACTTGTATATATTTATCTCCTTGAAAATTAGTAATAATGTTTGTTTTTATGGGTTTAGTAGACATATCGTCTACGACAATCTGCTATTAATGTATCACAATACTTTATATGAGTAAAGATATTTGTAAAATATTTGGCAGACGTTTACATAAATTGCGAATGCAAAAAGGGCTTTCGCAAGAAGAATTGGGGTTTGAGGTTGGTTTGGATAAAACCACAATTGGTAAATATGAACTTGCAAAACGCTGTATAAATATCAGGCAGGCAAAATCTATTGCTGATGCATTAGGGGTTAAAATGTCCGATTTATTGGATTAACCTCTTGATGAAGCAGAAACAGCCATAACTTTTTTCTTTTTCTTTTTGGATTCAATCATGCTGTCCTCATTAAATCTTGTAAGTCTTCTGTCTTCTTTATCATCAGTTTTAGTGTTGTCGTTTGTGTTTGCGTTACTTGATGCGGAAGCTGCTATTGAAGTTATTTCTTCGGTATAACTTTTTGTTTCGTTTTCTTTTTCTTTTGCGTTTTTCTTATCTTCCTGAACGTCTTTATTTTTGGTATTAATTTCTTTTGTACTGTTTTTGGTATTTTTTTCAACAGTTTCTTTTTGATTATTTGCGATTATGTTTTCGGCGATGCCAAGAATTCCTGTTACTGTTGCTTCTGTACCGAATGCAATATTTGTAGTACCGTCAATGATTTTTTTAGTACCTTTTGCAATCATTACAACACCTTCTAAGTGTGTAAGCGGGTTTGATAACAGAGGTGTGCCTTCTGTAATTTTGTTGATACCGTCAATTTCTTCAAGTACGCCTTTTCTGATTGTTCCGCCGCCTACGATTGTGGTTTTTGCAGATACATTTAACTGGTTTTTTAATAGTTTGTTGTATTCATTTATGTCGGAACTCAGACTTTTAGCATCTTTTTGTGAAGTTTTCAGGTTTGATGTAATTTTGGTTATATTTTTGTTTATTGTTGCAGTTGATTTTGTTTCTTCTTGAGTTATGGAATCTAAGTTTGTAATATTGTTTTCAATATCAATTTGTGAAGAAGCTACTTTTTCTTCATTTCCTTCTTCTAAACCGTTTTTAATTTCGCTGTCGCTTTCTTCTATTTTTAAGATAGCTTGTTCTGCTTTTTGAACGAATTTTTTGTGTATTGTTTCGGCTTGTTTTTCGTTTTTTTTGTTTTGTTTAGTTAGTTTGTCTATATTTTTCATTTCTTTTGTTAATTTGTTATCATCAGATGTTGTATCTTCTTTAGTTTGCAGAACTTCTGATGTTGCCTGTTGTGTTGTTTGGGTAGCTTTTTGCGCGTTTTTATGTCCGAATTTAAGGTCAACTTCATAAGATGAACTTTGTTGTTTATCTTTTTCTTGTTCTTCTTTGTTTTCGGTAGTTTCAGTTGAAGGGTTTTCTTCTTCGGTTTTGTTTTGCTCTGCTGCGCCTTCTGTATTTTTTTCTGTTTCGTCTTCAATATTTTCTTTAATATCTTGATTTTGCTCATCAACGGTTTGGGTTGAAGTTTCATCAGTTGTTGTTTCGGATGTTGTGCTTGTATCCGTGTCTGTATTTGTGGTTATTGGCTGTGCGGTTATGTTGTTTGTTTCGTTTTGATTATCTTTTTGTGCAGCTTGTGTTGAGTCTTTCATTTGTGCATTATTTTCTTTTACAGTTTGATTTGCTTCTTTTTCAAGGCTTGTTGCATCATTATTAGTATCTTTTGCGTTTGCGCTTATTGCAAGTGTTGTCGCACCTGTAACTGTAGCAAGTGTTCCGCTTGCAAATTCAAGTGCTGAAATATTTAAGAAGGCTACCCCTGCGGTAAATAATTTCATACCTGCAAGAACAGTTGGAGGATAAATAGAAGACATCATTGTTGCACCTGTTGTACACATTGCGACCCCGATGTTACCTGTTATAATACTTTGCGAAGTTGTACCGATACCTACAAAAATTGTGTCACTTGCAACTTTTTCAGCATTATTATTTATTTTTACTAGTTCTTTTGCTTCACCTCGTAATAATTTTGATAGTTTATTACTTTTTAGTGTTGATGTTTTACTTTTTGCAAGTGTTTTAGAAAGTCCTTTTGTAAGTTCATTATCTTCGGTGTCTAAAGTCGCCATTTCTGACATGATTGATTCTTTTTTGTCAGTTTGGTCTTCAATGTCTGCTTGTTTATCTTTTAAGTTAACATCTGATTCTGTATTGGTATTTTCTTCAATTTGTTGTGCCGTTTGTTTTTCGTTAATTGCATCCAATTCCTCTAAGAATTGTTCTTCTTTTTCAACTTTTGCTTCTTTACGCTGCTCAATTTTTGTTGTTTCTTTATCAAGTTCTTTGATGTCTTTTGCAGCTTTTTTCATTTCTTTTGTCAAGTCTTTTTCACTTGTTTCAGTACTTTGTTTGTGTTTTTTCAAATCTACTGTTGCAGCAATTGTTGTTGCCGTTGCAATGTTTGCATTTATATATGAGAAGACTTTTGCAACATGGTATTTGTCTTTGTTTTT
Source organism: uncultured Candidatus Melainabacteria bacterium (assembly GCA_945910425.1). Lineage (GTDB taxonomy): Bacteria > Cyanobacteriota > Vampirovibrionia > Gastranaerophilales > Gastranaerophilaceae > Zag111. The sequence goes on from CAMDYM010000047.1 coordinate 9,412, forward strand.
AATTTGTTCTTTTCTTTCAGGATTTTCTTCGTCATTATTCTCAGAGGCTTTATCGTAATCATCGCCCATTGTATTTTTTGTATTTTCTTCTGTTTTTGAAGCTAAATCGGAATATTCGTTAGAAAATTCTGCAAGTTCAACATTTGCACTATCTGATAGGGTATCGTTTATTTCGTTTGTTGTTTCATCAAGATTTTCAACAGTTTTTAGCGCCGTAATTGCGATTTCGTCACCCTTAACGTTTTGTAAGCTGTTAGATAATAATCCGTTATCAACTACGTTTTCTTTTTTGTCATGCGGCATTACAAAATTTGCAAAATGTCTTGTTAATTTGCTTAATTCTTTTGCTGCATTTGTTGTATCATTGCTCAGTTGTGTATTTTGTGTAACTTGAGTATTCATACCATCAATTGAATCAAGAAAATCATCAAGTTCTTTTTGGGTATTTTTAACCTCTTTCATTTTTGTTCCGTTTGAACCGTTAAGCTGTTTTCCTAATTCGGTATAACGTTTCTTTTCACTTTCATTTAATGAGCCTGACTTGTTTTTCTCATCAAGTTGTTTCCATTCTTTTGTAAGTTCGGAAATTTCGCTCATTTGGTCTTTGTAAGTGTCTTCTTTTTCTTTTTTTATTTGGTTTGCTTTTTCTGTTTTAAGGGTAAATTCTTCAAAAAGTTTTTCGCTGGTTTCAATAGCGTTTTCTGATTGGGTTACATATTGTTGAACTTTCTTTTTAAGGCTGTTAATATCGTTATCTTCTTTTGAAGTTTCATCATCAGATGTTGTATTGTCAGAAATAATTATGTAATTTGTTACATCAGCTTCTTGCTGAGCATGCGCCCAAGCCAGAACCTCTTGAGGAATAACGCAGCCGTTATTCTCCATTTCAATAATTTCTTCATAGCTGAATCCTGCCCATTTAGAATCTTGTATCGGGCAGCCTATAATGCGATTTTTGCTAATTGCTAAACTTGATTTCATTAAACTTTCAATATTAAAGTTTTGAGCAAGTTTTATGTAATATTCGGCACCTAAAGTATCTTTATCATCAAAATGTTTTAACGGTTGTTTTTCTTTGTTGGGTTTACCTTTGTTTGCTTCTTTAATTTTTTTATTTTCGGCTTTTATATATTCTTTTATGTTAGCTTTTAGCTGAAGGGCTTCTGCCAGTAATTCTTCGCTGTATTTTTCTTCCAGCTTCTTTTTTACATCTTCATCTTTTGTCAGATAATATTCACTAATATTATCTGTATATGGTGCAAGTCTTGCTATTGAAGTTCTGTGAATTTGTGGCATGTTTTCCTTTATCCTTTTTGTTAGATATACTTTTTTATCGGATTTTTGAGGCTGAAACTTTAGAAAAAACGGCTATTTTTAACAAAATGTTACACAATTTTAAAACTAATTGTGTAGTAATGTTACAAAATTGTTATAAGCGTAGTAAATTACTTGAAAATTTTTCTCGGATTAAGTATAATAAGTACACTTGTTTTGAAATTTCGTAAAAAATGTAAAAGTTTTGAAACATTACCCGAAAGAAATGGCAATTTAGATAACATTGTTGTTTTTTTTATTGTGTAGAAGTTTGTAAAATTTAGTAGGGATTATGTCAGTAAAACCAATATCAGTCAGAATAGAATCAAATAACAACGCTAATAAGATAAAAGTTAATGAACCGAAGAAAAAAGATGTGTCTTTCGGTAACTCAAATATTATTGTCGGGACTATGGATTTTATTGAAAGAGGCGGGTTTGCTGCATCATTCTGTATTCAGGATTTTATCGGCTTTATTGCTCCCCGTGTAGGTAAAGGTTTAGTTCGCGGAAGTAAAAAGAAAGATGAAAACGGAAATCCTGTTTTAGACGAAAACGGTAAGCAGGTTCGTGAATATAACTGGGCGTTAGCTCGTAAAGAGTTGTTGCGTGAACTTATAACAGGACCTAGTGCGTTTGTTATCCCTTGGGCTGCGTTAAAAGGTATAAATAAAGTTGCGTCAGGTAATAATGTAAAACTTAACTATATTAACGGATTTAATAACGCATTTACTGATTTTGCATCAAATAATTTGGATGCGGTAAAAGCAGGTAATGCCGCAAAAACAGGCTTCTATCAAAATGTATTTGAAAATGTTTTAGAAAACAGCTTAGGCGGTACTTTAACAAAAGACGAAATCAGAGCTACTGCTCAGGATTATGCACAACGTCAGATATCAAGAGAACAAATCCTGGCTGATAAGACTTTAACTAAAGAGCAGCGTAAAGTTAAGCTTGCTGAACTGGGTACTTCCGTTGAAGATGATTTCATGAAGCTTAAGAAAAGCAAAATTGGCGGAGCTGTTGATGAATTAAGTATTAATATTAAATCATTAAATGGTGACTTAAAAGGCGGCAGTATTGGTGAATTGCTGTCTTCTATGAGTGATTACTTTACTGATGCGGTTAAAAGTACTAAAAAAGCTTTAACTAAAAATGCTGATGCTAATTTAGCTGATGTTGTGAAATCATTTACTCACAGACGTATGGGTACAAGAGTTTTAACTAACCTCGGCTTATTTGGCACAGTTGCAGCTTTCTATACTCAAATTCCGAAATTGTATAACAAAGGTTTGAAAGAAGACCCGGCATTGAAAGGTACAGCAGCTGACCCGTCTTTAGTTACAGCAGGTGAAACTAATCAGGATAAAGTAGAAGCAAAAGATAATAAAGGAAAAGAGGTTCCGTTCACCGGTTTGGCTTCTACTATGGAAAAAGTCGGTAAGGGTGTTTTCAATTCAAAAACTGCAAAATCTATTTCTGATATATTTGAACTTAACGGACCTGTAATTTCAGGTGCAGCAATGCCTGTATTGTTATATGGATTCTGTATACCTCCAAGATTGGAGCATGCTCAATCAAAATATGATTACGGTGAAATTGTTCTTCGTGATATGACAAGCTTTACTGCATTATTGTTTGGTGCCAAAGCTTTGTCAAGATTGTTCTCAGACGGTTTGACCAAAATGACAGGTCTTGCTTTGAACAGTAAAAATCTTGAAGGTCGAAATGTATTCCAAAAAATCGGTGACTATTTAAGTCCTGTTAACGGTCGTCATTCGGTTCTTTCAAGCAAACAACTTAATTCAAAATATACTAACCTTGAAGATTATAAAGGCGGCGTAGACGGTTTTGTTGAATTTATTGAAACAAGCGGCGGTAATATCAAAAAAGCTCTTTCTCGCGATAGTAAGGTTATGGAAACTGTTGATAATATATTGAAAGAGTTTAACGGTAAATCATTTGCTGAAGCTACAACAGCCGAAGTAAAAGCTGCTTTAAGTGCTGCAAATAAAAATAAAACAAAATTAATGGGTGAATTCTATGAATTGTTTAAACATCCGACAGGTTTATTAAAATCAGCAAAAACTTGTAACAGTGCATTTAATTTCATATCATCATTTGCAATCGTTCCGGGCTTAATTATCTGGTTAACTCACGCTTGTGAAAAAATGACGGCTAAAAGAACTGCAAAAGATATTGAAGAAATGAAAAAAAATAAAAAACCTGATATGACTAACTTTGTTGCATCAAGAACTCCAACAATGGCAGGATTCCTTGGTAGTAAATAAGTTTAATCGACAATAAAGAAGGGCGCTTACCATTCCAGTAAGCGCCCTTTTTTTAATAAACTTTTTATAATTAACCTTCAACAGCTTCAATTAAAGAGTTAATATCGGCAACCATAGCGTCAGGATCGTATCCATGAACTTTAGCTCCTGCTTCTAAGTTTTCAAACCTTGCCGCAGCACATCCTAAGCATCCTAAACCGTATCTGCGGAATACTTCTACACTTTCAGGATGTTTTTGTGCAATTTCTAAAATATTCATATCTTTTGTTACTTTTTCTGCCATTTCTTATCTCCTGTTTGACTTTTACTAAATTTTCCTTAAATACATTATACATAAAAAAAGAAGGATGTGTAATTATGGAATTATTAAAATTTTTTATTAAAGACGAAGTTCCGGCGGTAGGTCTTTCAAAATTTAAAGACAAAAAAGACCGATATTCCTATAATGACCGTATGAAAATCAATTTTAACAAGCCGATATTTAAGCCCGATTACAGTAATAATTTTTTCTTGTTGTAATATTTCTTCATATTACATTAAAAATTAAGCAATTTTTGACAGAAATTTTCCTTTATAATAATATAAGGGAAAAATAGGGTTAAATATGGCTATAGAATTTGGAAAAAATTTATTTACACCATTTTTAGGCGTAACCGGTGCAGGTGCCGCCAAAGGTACTGCTGTATCAGGCGCTCAGGCTCCTAAAGCTTTTAAAACAGCAGGTTATGCATCTATTCCTTATGAGAAATTTCCACAGGTAACAGATACGGTTCAAACAAAAGATGCGTCAGGAAAACCGTTGTTAGCAGGTTATGTAACACCTGAAAAAGTTTGGGTTGCCTAATATTATCCAAGAAAATCAAGTTTTCCTCCTGAATGTGTGTTAGATACGTTTGGGTGATTCAGGTTGTATCTTGAGTTGTTTGTTGTTTCAATAATGTTTGCAAACGGATTGTTTGTGTCTGTTTGTTTATTCCTTGTTTCAAACAATCTTACAGGCTGAACTGCGTACATATATCGTCGTTTTATTTCATTAATTGAATTTAGCATAGTTCTTCTTTCTTATTTATAATAAAAAGTTTTGAAAAATCATTATTTCAAGAAAAAAGAATTTTGTTACATTTTTAATATTTTTTCCTTTTAGGCGCAGTTAGGTTAAAATTTATTATTATAAGTTCATTTAGTGCTTCTTGCTCAATATTATTAACCTACCGTGCACCAGTGCTTTTTATTCATATGCCAGGCAGGTTTTACGGCAGAATACTGTTCTTTTAGTATAGGAATTAACTCAGGCGGAGATTTTAGGTTTATACACAGTTCATTATTTTATTGGTCACTTTCGTGATGTTCGTTGTCTTTCATTAGTTTTGCGAAATCAGA
>CAMDYM010000048.1 GCA_945910425.1 uncultured Candidatus Melainabacteria bacterium
TTAAAGAGTTACCGATTGTTGTACCGAATCCTCTTTCTAACGGTTCAATTACAAACTTACCGTATTGTGAACCGTCAGAGCTGGTTGCCGTATTAACACATTTAATTTTTAATTCCATTCTTTTATTCTCCTAGTTAAAATCTACTTAATTGCTAGTTATATAAGCTAATGCTTACTACTTACAATTCCTACTTAGAATAATATTCGATTACAAGTTGTTCCTTGATTTCCGGATCTAATTCTTCTCTTTCAGGAATTCTGTCAAATGTAATCTTCAATGCTTCTTTATCAATTGTCATCCAAGCAGGAGCACAAGCCATATCGATCATTCCGATTACATCATTTAAGTATTTAGAGCTTTTTGATTTAACTGTAACAACATCACCCGCTTTAACTAAGTAAGACGGAATATCTACTTTTTTACCGTTTACAAGTACGTGACCGTGGTTAACGATTTGTCTTGTTTGTTTACGAGTGATACCGAAACCTGCTCTGAACAAGATGTTGTCTAATCTTGATTCAAGAAGTTGTAACAAGATTGTACCTGTTACGCCTTTTCTTCTTGCAGCTTCGTTATAGTATTTTACGAATTGTTTTTCGCTTACTAAGTAAGTGAATCTGATTTTTTGTTTTTCAGCCAAGTGAAGTGCGTATTCAGAAAGTTTCTTTCTTACTGCACCGTGTTGTCCTGAAGCTGTTTGTCGCATAGAAGTTGTTAATTTTCTGTTTGACAAATCTTTTACTTTTTTATTTCTGAATAATTTGTTATTTGGTCCTGTATATCTTGCCATTTTTTAATTTTCTCCTTTATATTTTAGCGGGGCATCTATGGTTTGCGTTTGGACTAAGCTCGCAAGCCCCCGCGATACTACTTATTAACTGCCTTTCCCGCCTGTGCAATCAAAGATTGCTTCGTTCCTTTCACTATCGTTTCAGTCACAACGGCGGTCACATAATGTTTCGTGTCCTGCTCGTCTTGCTCTTCACAAGCCGACACCGGCACTTCACACCGGCTTACGCAGACTATACACGTCTTTTCTTAGGTGGACGGCATCCATTGTGAGGGATAGGAGTTACATCTTTAATTAATGTAATTTCCAAACCTGCTGCCTGAATTGCTCTGATTGCAGTTTCTCTGCCTGAACCGGGTCCTTTGATATGAACTTCAACTTTTTTCATACCTTGATCGATTGATTTTTTAGCTACCATTTCAGCTGCTGATTGAGCTGCAAACGGAGTGCCTTTTCTAGCTCCTTTGAAACCTGAAGCACCTGCTGTTGCCCAAGCAATAGCATTACCTTGAGTATCTGTAGAAGTTACAATTGTATTGTTGAAAGTTGACTGAATATGTACAACCCCTTGCAATACGTTTTTCTTTTCTTTTTTCTTAGTTTTTTGTGGTCTTGCCATTTCTATTTCCTTTATATTGTTACTTTTGTTTTTGTTTATTATTTATTCCGCCTGTGCAATCAAAGATTGCTTCGTTCCTTTCGCTATCGCTATAGTCACAACGGCGGTCACATAATGTTTCGTGTCCTGTCTTGAAACCTCGCTTTTAACGAGTACGCTTCCGCTTTCACTCTCAGCTCGGTTTCGCTGCTCGTTTCGCTCTCGCGAACCGACACCGGCACTTCACACCGGCTTACGCGCTACTTTTTCTTAGAAACAGGTCCTGTTTTCTTACCGCGTTGAGTTCTTGCGTTTGTTTTTGTTCTTTGTCCGCGACAAGGAAGTTTACGTTTGTGACGCATTCCTCTGAATGATCCGATTTCTTGAAGACGTTTGATGTTCATAGCAATTTCACGTCTTAAGTCACCTTCAATATGATAATTTGATAATTCGTTACGAAGTAATTTGATATCTTCATCTGTTAAATCGTCTGTTCTTAAATCAGGTGAAATACCTGTTGCTGCTAAGATTTTCTTAGCTCTTGTCGGTCCTATACCGAAAATGTAAGTTAATGCAACTTCCATTCTTTTGTTACGAGGTAAGTCTACCCCTACTAATCTTGCCATTTTTACTTTTCTCCTTTTCTTGGCTTTGTTGTTAGATTTTTTTGGATATGAGGCTTAAATACTTCCTCACCACCTGCCGTTATGCCCGCAAGTTCAGCATTTAAGTTTTTGGCACTACGATTGCCTTAGATTATTGCTTCACGCTTTGCTGTCATTCACTTCATTTTATTTCATAAAATAGCCGTTCATTTTGCTCCGCGCCACTTCGAGTTTCATTCCCATACGGTCATTTCACTCTACGCAAAATCTAACCCTGTCTTTGTTTGTGCTTAGGATTTTCGCAAATTACGGCAATTCTGCCTTTTCTTTTAATACATTTGCATTTGTCGCACATTTTTTTTACTGATGATCTTACTTTCATTGTTTTTTCCTTTATAAAATGTTTGTACGTGAGATTTTGTGTAACTACTTTAATCTGAAGGTGATTCTGCCTCTTGATAAATCATAAGGTGTCATTTCAACTTTAACCTTGTCACCCGGAAGGATTCTTATGAAATTCTTTCTGATTTTACCTGAAATGTGTGCCAGAATTTCATGATCGTTTTCCAATTTAACCCTGAACATCGCATTAGGCATGGATTCTATAATCGTACCTTCTAGTTCTATTACGTCTTTTGCCATTATTGTCCTCTTTTTCGGCTTTGTAAACAGATTCTCGCATGAGAACCTATTTTAATCTTACTTGCAAAATATTTGTTTGCAAGCAGTTTTTGTTGGGTTTTTAAGCTTTTTTAACAATTGTTTTTATTATTGTTTAATTAAAATTACAACACAACACGTAAGTACAGTATTTGACATAAACTCCTACAAATTCTGTATTTTTATATATTTGTAAATTTTTATTAAGATTTCTAATGTGCAAAATATTAATTAAACATTTCCAATGATAAATTTAACCTTAAAGAACTTATTCACTCATTTACTTATAGACCTATCAATTTGTTCCACCCCCTTTACTTCCACTCCCTCAAGGGGCGGGAAAAAGTTTCACATAAAGAACTTATTCCCTCATTCCCTTTGTACTGAACTTATTGACTTACCTATAGATTTTTACTTGTTGCAAGACCTTATTTCTCATGCTAACATAAAGTTATGCAAACAAATTTTGAAACTGTAATAATAAATAAGATGAGCACAGATGATGTTGACGGCGTTATAAAAATCGAAGAATCAGCTTACGGCGATCATCATTGGTCAAAAGAGTCGTTTCTCAACGAGATTAATAATGAACTTGCCAGGTATTATACATTACATACCCCAAACGGAGAACTGGCAGGATATGCAGGATGCTGGCATATCCTGGACGAAGCACATATTACAACTATTGCCATTGCCCCAAATTACAGAAGAAAACATTACGGGCAGGCACTTTTAAAAAGAATAATTGATGATTGTTATAAAGAAAAAATCAAATATATAACACTTGAAGTTCGGGTAAGTAACACCGCGGCAATCAATCTTTATTCAAAATACGGGTTTACATCTTTCGGAACAAGGAAAAAATATTACCAAAACAATAATGAAGACGCACTTATTATGTGGACTAAAAACATTTTCTTTGACGAATTTAAGAACAATTATGAGAATATAATAAAAACCCTTGAGGAGAAAATTACAATAAAATGACGCAAGACGTTCTCATACCCAAGATGAAAAGACTTGATAGAAGTCAAAGACGAATCAAGATTCCTATGTTGAATTTTGTAATCGTTGTTTTTGGCACGATTTTAATTACAGCTGCTTCATTTATTGACCTTAATATTAAGCATTTCATATTACCTATAAGCATTTTCGCTATTAAAAACCCGACTCTTGACGATTTTGTATTCGGATTTCACTTAATCCCGCAAATTCCTGTTGTTTTATTTGTTTGCTCTGTATTAGGAAGAAAAATGGCGCTTACAAGTGTAATTTTATACATTCTGGCAGGATTGTTTTTTATTCCCGTTTTCGGACTTGGCGGAGGAATCAAATATATTTTTGAATACGGGTTCGGGTATATTTTAGCATACATTCCCGCTGTAATTATCGCCGGGCTTTTATTAAAAAAATATACTTTTTCAAGAATGCTTGGAGCTGCATTTGCAGGTGTTTTAACAATTCATATAATCGGGATTTTATATATGATAATCCTTGCATTACTTAAACATGCAGGAGCGGATTTTATAGGCGGCTGGATTGCGGCACAAAGCGGATTAAAAATCATTTATGATATTATTGCAAGTTTTTTATTGATTCTTATAGGTAAATATATTCACAGCGGTTTGGAATTTATTTTAAAATAAATATTTGCCAAAATTCGGTGGATATGCTAGAATTTTTGCTGAGGAGCGGTGAATTTTTATGGATTTTTTAAAACACTTTACTGATATACCTATACTGATAGTAATTACTGTTTTTGTAATTTCTACAATATATTGTTTTTCTAAGTATGTTTATGCTTGTAAAAACCTTAGTATATTAATCAACTTTATGAAAAACTTCAAGAAAAACGACTTAAATTTCAGATTCAAAGAAATTGACGAATGGATGAGAAATAATCCTTATGTTTCTACTATCTGGTCAGAATTTAGAAACACTCTGGTTTTTTCTGAATCAATCGCGGTTAAACAAGGGCAAAAAGAAGTTCAATATCAAAATATATCATCAACCGTTCAAAATATTCAAACAACAACCGATCCTTTGTACTTCTTTAATGAAGAAACACTTATTACATCCAAATTTAATTTCAAAATGATACAAACAATTCCGACTGTTTTAACAGGTTTTGGACCGTTGTTTACGTTTTTAAATATCGCAATAGCTTTTGGAAGAATTGATTTTTCTACCCAGGAAAAAACTATCGCATCTGTTTCAAATTTTATGACAAGTATGCAAACAGCAGCGTTAGTGTCAGTTATTGCAGTAGGTTCTTCATTGATTTATTTGATGATTGAAAGAATTTTATATAACAAAATGTGTAAATCACCTTTAAATAAAATTCAAGAGATTATAGGAAACCTGTTTGCAAGTATTTCGGCAGAAAAATTCTTGTATGAACTGCTAAGAGAATCAAAACTTCAAAACAATACAACAGCAAACATGATTGCAGAAATCCCTAACCAATTTAAAACAGCATTCAACGCAAGTACATCAGCAAATTTGGTTCCGTATCTTGAGAACTTGATTTTCGGACTGAACCAATTAAATAAACAATTAAAAGAATCGGTTAATAGCAATAAATCAGACGTTGTGGACGAGTTATTCTAAAGAGGAGAAATGGCAATAAGATTCATGGGACAACAGAATAACGGAGCAGAAGAAAATATTTTCTGGGTAACGATGGCAGACCTTTTACTGGGACTGGCTATTATCTTTATAACTCTGTTTGTACTTGCGATGACAGGATTTTCACAACAAAATATCCAACAACAGCAAGTTCAAATGGAAGTTTCTCAAAAAATAGGGGAAGAACTTCAAAAAGCAGATATTGATGTTGACGTTGATAAAATGAGCGGAGATTTAAAAATCTCGGATGTTGAATTATTTGAACTTAACAGCTATGTATTATCACCAAAGGGTAAAAAGCTGCTTGATAAACTTGCACCGATTTACATAAATTCAATTTTTGCAGATAAAGAATTGTCAAATCAAATTCAGCATATAATAATACAAGGGCATACCGATTCTCAAACATTTGCGGGAATTACCTCAAAAGATGAACAATTTCTAAGAAATATGGACTTGAGCTTAAAACGTGCAAATGCAGTTGCCGAGTACATTTTCAAAACAAATTACGACAAAAAATATGCTGAACAATTCCGAAAAATTGTCGTTGTAGAAGGTAAAAGCTTCAATGAACCGGTACTAAACGAACAAGGAAAAGAAGATTACGCAAAAAGCAGACGTGTAGAATTGAAATTAAAAGTTAAAGACTGGAATGTTTCAACCGCACTGGGATTAAAAAAATGATAGATACAAATAATATTTTAGAAACCATAAATATGATTAAACTCTACAATCTTGATATCAGGACAGTAACACTTGCCCTGAGTTTGAGAGATTGTATCTCGGAAGACATTGACACCTTATGCGATAACATTTATAACAAAATTAAAAAGTACGCAAAGCATCTTGTTGAATACGCAGACGAACTTGCAGATGAGTATTCAATCCCGATTATAAATAAACGTATAGCAGTAACCCCGATTTCATTTATCGGCGAGGCTTGCAAAAACCCTGATTACGTAAGAATTGCCCAAACTCTTGATAAAGCGGCAAAAGAAGTCGGAGTTAATTTTATCGGCGGATTTTCGGCTTTAGTTGAAAAAGGCTGTACAAAAGGTGATAAGCTTTTAATAGAAAGTATCCCTGAAGCTATGGCAACAACAGAATATGTTTGCTCATCGGTTAATCTTGCAACTTCAAAAGCCGGAATCAACATGGATGCGGTTTTAAAGATGTCAGAAGTTATAAAAAAAGCCGCAGAATTAACCAAAGACCGCGACGGAATCGGAGCAGCAAAACTTGTGGTATTTTGTAACGTTCCCGGGGATAACCCGTTTATGGCAGGAGCGTTTTGCGGAATGGGCGAACCTGAATGCGCATTAAATGTCGGAGTTTCAGGTCCGGGAGTTGTAAGAGCTGCGGTTGATGCTTTACCGAAAGACGCCGATATGAGCGAACTTGCAAACAAAATTAAAGAAATTGCGTTTAAAATAACATCTACAGGCGAACTTGTAGGAAGAAAGTTAGCCAAAAAACTTGATATTCCGTTCGGAGTAATAGATTTATCGCTTGCTCCGACACCGGCCGAAGGTGACAGTGTTGCAGGAATTTTTCAGGCAATGGGATTAGAACACGCCGGAGCACACGGAACAACAGCCGCCCTTGCAATGCTTAATGATGCGGTCAAAAAAGGCGGAATTATGGCAAGCTCGCATGTCGGAGGTTTATCAGGCGCATTTATTCCTGTATCGGAAGACGCAGGTATGATTGAAGCGGCCGAAAAGGGTTACTTAACCTTCAGCAAACTTGAAGCTATGACATCAGTTTGTTCTGTAGGACTTGATATGATTGCAATTCCGGGAGATACACCGACAGATACAATTGCGGGAATTATCGCGGATGAAATGGCTATCGGAATGATTAACAAGAAAACAACAGCGGTAAGAGTTATTCCTGCGGCAGGAAAAACAGTCGGGGACAGAATTTCTTACGGAGGACTTCTTGGCGAAGCTCCGATTATGCCTGTTAACGGATTATCTTCAACAACATTTGTACAAAGAGGAGGCAGAATTCCTGCTCCTATACACAGCTTGAATAATTAAAGGAAAATAAAATGAAAACATTACACGAATTAGCTACAAAACTTCAAACCTTCATAATAAAAGCTCAGGAAGATGCTCACAACTCAACAAATATGAGCATTGCAAAATACAATAACTTAAAACTTAAAATCGAATCAAAATACCACTTTCCAAACGTCATTGTATGTATCGGAATATCTGAAGCTGTGTTTAATATTAAAGAAGGCACTAAAGTCGACGGCGGTTTAGGCCCTGATGAAAAACACGTAAGAAAATGGCTTGGAAACAGTAACATAATTTCTGAGTTGTTGGAAATCTGGGTTTCAATGAATGAGCTTGTAAAAGCCGAAGAGGAAGAAAAAGCGGTTGAAATGGAAGGTGAAGCGGACGAAGCAAAATCTGACGCTCCAAGAAAACATAAACATAAAAAAGATGATGATGATGATTTAGCAACTCTTGAAGAATTTTTTGAATTTACAACAGGTACCGAAGATGAACCTGAAAAAGAACAACCCTCAAACGAAGATAATTCAAACTCTGCTAACAACTAAAAAAAGTTATGAACGATAAATTAAAAGAAAGCTTAAAACTTTTACCGTCATTACCGGGCTGCTATATATATTACAACGCGGAAGGCGAAATAATTTACGTTGGAAAAGCTAAAATCTTAAAACGCCGTGTAATGTCTTATTTTAACCGTAAACACCACGATAGTGTTAAAGTTAATGTTTTAGTATCCCAAATTGACCGACTTGAATACATAATTACAAACACAGAAGTCGAAGCACTTATCTTAGAAAGCCACCTGATAAAAAAACACAAACCCCGCTATAATATTTTACTAAAAGACGATAAAAAATATCCGTACTTTTTAATTACAAATGAAGATTTTCCGAGAATTTCAATTGTGCGAAAACGCAATATGAACCCTGAAAAAGGACGTTATTACGGACCTTATACAAATATTCGCGCAATGCATTCTACTCTTGATTTTTTAAAAAAGATTTTTCCGCTAAAGCAATGTAAAACTCCAAAATTCAAATCCCGCCCGTGCCTTTACTATCACATAGGAAAATGTCTTGCGCCCTGCCAGAATCTTGTAACAAGTGAAGAGTATAAAGCAGTTGTTCACCAGGCAGAATTATTTCTATCGGGTAAACAATCCGAACTTATGAAGCAGCTTATGGAACAAATCCAAAAATATTCTGACTCCGAACAATTTGAAAAAGCCGCAAAACTTCGCGACAGCTATCTTGATTTAAAACAAACTCTTGAAAAACAAAAAGTTGTCTACGAAAACACCAAACTTAACGAAGATATTATCTCTGTTCAACACGAAGACGGCATTTTGGTAGTTGTTATTATGATGATTCGTGAAGGCAGATTGATTGATAAAAAAGATTTTACCTACGAAGTTGAAGAAGAAGACCGAACAGAATTTTTTGAAACATTTTTCAAGGAATACTACAACACATTATCACTTGAATTTCCTGACAGAATAGTATCAAACGAACTTGAAGCCTTAGGAAACAAAGCTCTTTACGAAGAATGGCTTAATATAATTTCAGGTAAAAAAGTTAAAATCAGCTACGGAAAATCCGCACAAGGGAAAGAACTTCAAAGCTTAGCCGATAAAAATTCGCGAGTTGTGATTGATAACGCAAAACTTTCAAAAATGTCAAAAATCCGTGACGATTTTAATAATATCGGTTCATATTTAAAAGAAAAATTAAAATTGAATAATTTTCCATACAGAATTGAGTGTTACGATATTTCGCACATTCAAGGAACAAACACTGTAGCCTCAATGGTGACGTTTATAAACGGACTTAGTAAAAAATCCGAATATAAAAAGTTCAAAATCAAATCAACAGAAGGCAAGCCAGACGACTTTCTATCAATGAAAGAAGTTTTGACAAGACGACTTACACACCTTGGCGACAAAGGCTGGGACAAACCTGATTTGATTATAATAGACGGCGGCAAAGGTCAATTATCAAGTGTTATGCAAATTGTTAAAGAGCTTGGAGTTACAGGAATTGATTTTGTCAGCCTTGCCAAAAGGCAGGAAGAAGTTTTCCTACCAAACACTTCTAAATCAATTCTTCTTCCTCGAGAATCAAGCGCACTGTTTTTAATCCAGAGAATAAGAGATGAAGCTCACAGGTTTGCAATAACATACCATAGAAAACTCCGTTCAAAAAAAGCAATCAAAACCACTCCTCAACCCGAAACAGGTGAACAATGATAAATATCTACGCAATAACAGATTCACATCAGGAAAGCAGGAACTTAAGCAGACTTTTAAGCGGAATTTATAATGACCGCAAAGATTCTGACGAACCTTTCCTTGTGCTTGACGGCGGGGATTTGTTTAAGGGAATTTACGATAAAAATTTATCGGTAGATGCGTATTTAAAATTAAAAGAATTACTCCCGCAAGCTCAAATATTTATAACACTTGGGAACAACGATTTCGGGTTTAAAAAAGCCGACTTTGAATACTTAAAAAACACCATAGAAAAATTTGAGAATGCAGGAATAAATGTAGTTTGCGCAAACATCTCACCGCAATTAACAAAAGAATACAAAATTATTGAAATAAACGGACAGAAAATACTTATTACAGGTTTTTGCATAAACAATTCCTGCGCAAAAAAATTCAAATGCGAGCTTCTGCCTCCAAATGAAACATTTAAAGAACTTATCGACTCAATCCAAGAAGATTACGACAAAATTATTGTCCTGAACCACCACTGGTACACTTACAGCAATTGTCTAAAAAACTTTGCTGCAAAAAACGGGATAAATATCGACCTTATAATAGGCGGACACGAACATTCTCCAATCCTGCCCGATTATGAAAATAATATTTTTTATCCGTATTCCTTTGCACGAACAATGTATAAAATAGTTTTAGACAAAAAAGCAGAAGAAGTTCCCGTTGAAACTTGCAAATTTATACCGGAATTTGAAAACCCGATAATTGAATATGAAAAAGAAACAAAATTAAAAGAACCGATAGCAAAAAGAGTTCTAAACCTTACCAAATGCTATTCTGACCCTTGTCCTTTGGGAACATTTATCTCTGATAATATGAAAAAAACAGGCAAAACAGATATAGCATTTCATTCAACAGGATTTACGATGTATCCGCTAAGACTCTGTGACAGCGGGGTTATCACAAAATATGATTTTGAACAGGTAATTTGTGCGGCAACAACAATCGAAACAACAGAAGTTACCGTATCACAGCTTAAAAAAGTTTTTGATAACGCTATAAAATACAGGATGCTAAAAGACCGCGGAAACTCTCGATTTTTACAGTGTTCGCAAAACGTTACGCTAACCTGCAAAGGCAACATTGAAGATAAAACCTGTAAACTTATCCAACTTGCAATAAACGGAGAAAACCTGCTTGACGAAAGCCAAAACCCGATAAATCCGATGCGCAAATTTTCCGTAACCCTTGATTCTTATATCGGCTCCGGAGAACAAGGGTTTGAAATACTAAAAGATTTACCCAAAAACAAAGTTTTTGATAACGGAAAAGAAGTCCTAATTAACGAACTGTTTTGCACGGCATTACAACAAGCAGCTCGGGATTTTGACGGAAATTCCGAATACCCGAGCTTCAAGTTAATAGATTTATAATTACTAACAGCCGAATATCTTACCAATACACCAGCCGATTGGATTTAATAATGCGGAAGCTGTATCTCTTGCTGTATCATTTTTAATAAAACTTGTAGCAGCAGTTACTCCGGGATCAATAAAACTTCTGATTTTATTTTCTTTGGTATCATCTGTAAATAAAGTATGAACAGGGTTCAAATATCCGAAATGACGTTTGCCGATATTTCTGTCAACCGTTGTCCATAACGGATCTGACCAACGTTCCATAGTTCCTACATTATCATCTTGAGAATAAGAAAATAACGGGTTTAAATAACTTTTAAATTTTTCATCACCTGTTGAACCTAAAAGACCATTAATTGCTCTTGATTCCGGGTTCATAAATTTTCTAAAAGTTGACGGTTCATTTGAAACTTGTGCATAATCTGACATAAAATCCTCCTAAATCTTTACATTAATAAAGTTCTTTTTTACAAAAACATAAAATGCCCCTATGCTTATATAAAGATTTTTATGATTAAAAAATTGCTAAATTGTAAACAAAAGTTAAAATCAATTTTTATTCTTATATAAACATAATAATTAGCAAAAATAAAAGTTTTATGTTATAATCAGCCTATACGCTTTAAAAAGGAGATTTATTATGCGCACGGAAGAAAGAACTTTTATTGCAGTTAAACCTGATGGGGTACAAAGAGGTTTAATCGGTGAAATTATTAAAAGATTTGAACAAAAAGGCTATAAAGTAATCGGTTTAAAAATGCTTCATGTGACAGATGAGCAGGCAAAAGCACATTACGCAGAGCACGAAGGAAAACCGTTCTATAAAAGACTTATCAGATATATTCAAAGCGGACCAATTGTTGCAATGGTTGTTCAAGGATATAATGCAGTAGCGGGTTCCCGTCATATTATGGGTTCAACTAACCCAGACACTGCCGAAGTCGGTACAATCAGAGCTGATTTTGCTCAAGTTATGGAATACAATATCGTACACGGTTCAGATTCCGTTGAAAGCGCAGAACGCGAAATAAAAATTTACTTCAACGAAAACGAGCTTTTCCCTGAAGGAAAATGTATGTCTGAACTTGTTGTAGAAAGCCTCGACGCCGACTAGGGGGTAAATAATAAAGCCACACTCCCTTTGTAAGAGAGGTCCTCAACAGGGTATTATGCTACCAACAGCCTTGTACTTTGTAAGATAAACGAGCTCCGCAGGGAGTAAACCCCTCTATCTTTGTGAGAGGGCAGAGCTATGCGAAAATTAGAAATTCTGGAGAGGGTTCCGAAATGAACGAAAAAGATTTTTTTAATTATGAACTAATACACGAAGACGCTCAAACAGGCGCCCGCGCAGGGATTCTTACAACCCCGCACGGGAAAATCGAAACACCGATTTTCATGCCTGTCGGTACAAATTCTGCCGTAAAATCTTTAACCTGTGACCAGATCAAAGACACAGGCGCTCAAATTATCCTGTCAAACTCTTACCACCTGTATTTGCGCGCAGGCACAAAACGAATAAGAGATTTTGGCGGGATTCACGGATGGATGAACTGGGATAAGCCTGTTTTAACAGATTCGGGAGGGTTCCAGGTATTTTCATTAGCTCATTTAAGAAAAATCACGGAAGACGGCGTTGAATTTCGCGACCCAAAAGACGGTACAAAACACTTTATCTCGCCTGAAATATCTATGGAAATTCAGCAGGATATCGGCGCAGATATTATGATGGCGTTTGATGAATGTGCTCCGTATCCTTGTGATTATGATACGGCAAAAAAAGCTATGGAACGGACTCATCGCTGGTTAGAGCGCTGTTTTAAGGCAAAAACAAACCCACGTCAGGCACTTTTCCCGATTGTTCAGGGGGCGTTTTATGATGATTTAAGACAAGAAAGTGCAAGAGTTATTTCAACATTTGACGCTGTAGGGTATGCAATAGGCGGGTTAAGCGTCGGCGAGTCAAAGGATATTATGAACCATTTCACAGAGTTTACCGCTCCGCTTCTTCCAAAACATAAACCGCGCTATTTAATGGGTGTCGGCACCCCTGAAGACTTGCTTAACGGTATCAAACACGGAATCGATATGTTTGACTGTGTACTCCCGACAAGAAATGCCCGTCACGGTTCATTCTTTACCTGGAGGGGTAAATGTAATATTAAAAATCAGCAATACGCGGATGATCACGCACCTCTTGTTGAAGGCTGTGACTGTTATGCTTGCCGTAACCACTCGCGTGCTTATATCAGGCATCTTTGGAAATGTCAGGAAGCTACAGCATCAACACTTTTATCAATCCACAATATTAAATTCCTGATTGATTTTGCAAAACAATGCCGTCAAGCTATTCTAGAAGACCGTTACGCTGATTTTTATGCAGAACATTATCATAACCTACTTGGTTTGAGATAATATTTTCTCAAAATAATTACTGTCTTCCATAGCTTTTTTAGAACACGCAAATCCATTGTAGTTATTTGAAACTTTAGGATTACAATATTGTTCGGTATTTGTATAAGTTGTACCAACACTTCCCATTGGAACAAGTTCTTCATCAGATGTCATAACAAACGTAAAAACATCAATACCAAGCCTGTTTGGCGGGTTATTTTTACCGTTAATATCAGCATGAATCCATAATGGCGCATTTGAAGAACCATAAGGATTTTCAAGCATAATTAAGGTATTATCCATTAACAAAAACTGTCCGTCATCAAATCTACTATAAGGAGGTGTAGATTTGCCATCAAGAGTTTTGTATGAATTATCTCCACTATAGTAGCACAAATCATTTTTCTGTATCGCTGCGGCTTGAGTTCCACATAAATGAGCCGTCTTAAAATAATTAGCAAAAGTCTTGTAAAAAGAGTTGCCACTTGAATAAGTTTTAGGATCCAAACTTACATCTTCATTTTTAATTAAGCGAATAGATTGCGCAATAGTAGAGTAAGTTTTCAAATACTGAGAACGCAGGCGTTTTGCCTTGTTTTTAGTCATAAGAGAAGGAATAGTCAACGCTGCAACAACCCCAATAATACCAAGGGTAATTAACACTTCCGCTAACGTAAAACCGACCCGCTGAAACCCTTGTCTTTCAAGCTTAAAAGGGCTACCCCCCCCCGATTTTTCTATTATTACTAAACTTTAGTGACTCTTTCATTCTATTTACCCCTACATTATGTTTTCAAGACCGTATATAAAATCATTTTTTTCAACTACATGGTTTACGGCAAGCAACACTCCGCCCATATAGCATTTTCTGTCCATTGAATCGTGACGGATTTTGAAAATCTGTCCTGAAGACCCAAAAATTACCTCTTGAGAAGCAATAT
>CAMDYM010000049.1 GCA_945910425.1 uncultured Candidatus Melainabacteria bacterium
ATGATACATCAAACGGTAACACAAATACTAAATTAAATATTACAGGCAACATTGATACCACAGGTGACTTACAGATTATCAACTACGGAGATAAAGGTGCAAATGTTGGCGGAACAATTAATCATCAAGGAGAGTTATTAATCAAAAACGGAGCTCTTCCAGGTACCGCTACAGCTCCAAGAAACCCTAATATCGGTGAATTAAATATTAATGCTAATATTAAAAATACCCAAGGTAATACTACAATTAATAACTATGCAGGCGGAGGCTTAAATGTAAGCGCAGGCACAATCAATAACCAAAACGGGAATTTAACCTTGTTAAATACAGGTGCAGGCGGTTTAGAAACAGCAGGTACAATCTCAAATAAAGGTATTACGACTGTTACTAACCAAGCAGGTAATATGACTATTGGCGGTACTTTCTCTAATGAAGGAAACTCAACTTTCCTTAATGATACAGGAGCAAGTGCATTTACTGTTAACGGAACAGTTAATAATACAGGAGCCGGTAGCAGTTTAACAATGACAAATGACGGAACAGGAGCATTTACTACAAATTCAGGTTCCCAAATCAATGCTAACGGTTTAGAAATGACTAACAACGGTTCAGAATTTGTTATTAATGGAGGCATTGACAGCAGAAGCATAAGCAGATATACAAACAATAACGGTAACTTCACTATCGGTGGAAACATTACAAATAACAGTGACAGCTATCTGACAAATAACGGTGCAAACTTTAATATCGGTGGTACAATTCAAAATACTTCCGGTACCGCAAACTTCACAAATAACGGCACAGGTAATATGGAATTTAGCGGTACAGTTAACAACGTAGGAACAACCAATGTTATTAACTCTGCTAATTCAGGTAAATTAATCGTCGGTGGTGACTTCACAAATAACGGAGTTACAGCTATGACAAACTATGGTGAAGCATTTGACGTAACAGGTAACATTACTAATAAAAACCACACACTAACAATGACAAACCATAAAGGAGATTTCACAACTCACGAAGGTTCTAGTATTAACGCTCAAGGTTTAAGAATGGAAAATAACGGTTCTGCTCTTGTTATAAACGGTAATATCACAAACTCTACTAACGGTGATTACATTAATAACAGAGGCTCATTCACTACAGGAGCTAACTCTAACATTCAAAACAAATCAGGTGTTGCTAACTTTGAAAATAACGGTGACGGAGCTATGACCTTTGGCGGTACCGTTAATAACTCAGGAACAACAAAAGTTACTAACTCTGACAATTCAGGCTTATTAACTGTTGGCGGCAACTTTACAAATGACGGCGTTACTACAATGGTTAACGAAGGCGCAGGATTTGATGTTACAGGTAATATCACTAACAAAAACGGTAAATTAACCATAAAAAATGAAAAAGGAGCTTTTAACGCAAAAGAAGGCTCTAAAATTGATACATACAAAGATTTAACGATTGAAAACAGAGGTAATGGCGGACTAACTACCGCAGGAACAGTTATAAACAGAGGTACAGCACTTGTTACTAATGAAAAAGGTAACATGACTATCGGCGGTACTGTTAACAACACAGGTGATGCTACATTTACTAATGCTACAGGAGCAGGTAACTTTGCAGTAAACGGCAGTGTTACAAATTCTGACGGTCTGTTAACTATGACTAATAACGGTACTGGAGCATTTACTACAGGAACAAATTCTCATATCAACGCTCATGGTTTAGCTATGACAAACAACGGTTCAGATTTCACAACCCAAGGCGAAATCATTAACGTTGGTCAAGCTGATATTACTAATAACAAGGGTAACTTTAACCTTGGCGGTACTGTTAACAATACAGGCTTAGGCAACTACACAAATAATGGTGATAATTTCACTATCAGTGCAAACCTAACCAATAACGGTAATGGTAATTATATTAACAACGGCAAAGATTTCGACATCAACGGTACAGTTAAAAATACTCAAGACACTGCTAAATTCACAAATAACGGTACAGGCAATATGACCTTTGGCGGTACTGTTGAAAATACGGGAACTACTGAAGTTCTTAACTCTGACAATTCAGGAAAACTTACTGTCGGCGGTAACTTCACAAATAATGGTGTTACTACAATGACAAACAACGGTACAGGTTTTGATGTTACAGGCAGAGTTACAAATAACAACGACAAACTTACAATGCTTAACAACAGAGGTGAGTTTAATGTTAAAGCAGGCGCAAACGTAACGGCTAACGCAAACCTTGATATGACAAACGCTATCGGTACAGAAGCCTTTACAATTGACGGAACTGTAAACGGTAAAACTGTAACTAATATTACAAATAACGGCAGCGGACTTACTGTTGGTACAAACGGCAGAGTTAACGGAACAGGAACAACTAATGTTGTAAACAATGGTCAAAACGGCTTAACTGTTAATGGTTTAGTTTCAGGTAACGGTATAACAAACATTACCAATAACGGTGAAGACGGACTTATAGTAAACGGTGCAATTGACGGCACAGGTACGACAACAGTCAGCAACACAAAAGGCGACCTAAAAGTAAACAACAGAGGTACTATTACAAACAGAAGAGGAAAACTTTCACTTCTTAATACCAATAAAAATGGCGGCCTATATGTTTACAGAGGCGCAAAAGTTCATAACGAAGATAACGATACACTTATCTCAAATAACGGAGCAAAAGGCTTAAATATCGAAGGCGAAGTTGAAAACGGCAGATTACTTGAAATAACAAACGAAGGCTCTGATGCAATTCGAGTTAGCGGAACTGTTCATTCTGTAGGCGATATTACCATGACAAATACAGGAAGCAAAGGGATCAGAATTGCGTCAACAGGACAAGTTAACGGAGATAATAATATCAATGTAACAAACACAATTGCTAAAGTTTCAGAAAACAACAGAACCGAAGGAGCTGTCAATGTTGAAGGTGTTATTAACGCTAACAATAACCTGACAATTAACAGTACAAACGGTAATCTTACACTTGGTCACAACAACACTGCAAACAACCTGACAGCAGGTAAAAACATTGACTTAACGGTTGTTGACGGAAGCATTTTAAATAACGGGGTTGAAAAAACTCTTATAAATGCAGGTAACAACTTAACAATGGATGTTACAAACGGTACAATCGGTGAACCTGTAAGACAAACAGGATTAACAAACAGCACAGGTATCGGACCAAAAGCTCAAGGTGCACGTGATTTTACTAAATCAATCAATGCTAAAGTTGCAGGTAACGTTAAGGCTGAAACAAAAGATGCGGCAAAAACAAGTAACGACCTTGTTATTAACTACGCAGCAATTGATTCTAATATGAACATTGACACAATAAAAGCTGACGGACGAGTAATCTTAACAGTTGACGATGATTTCGGAAACTCAAATACACCTCAAGGCAAACATAAATACAGCATGGTTAACACTAACAACGACGGCGGTACAAATGTTGAAGGCTGGGGTATCTCACTTATTGCGGACAACAACATCGGTTCTAAAGATAATATGATTACCTTCATCCAAACAGATGCAGCAAATCATAAAATGGATGCTTTAGCAAACAACAGCATCTACCTGAAAGAAAACAGCTTCAATGCTTACGGCAGAGATAAAGAAGTTAAACAAAACTCAGTATCAACAATGATTGCCAGAGAAGGCGATATGTATGTTGAGTTTGCTGGCAATACCAAAATTGATAATATAACAGCAGAAGGTGATATGACAGTAATTACAAGAGGTAAAAACCTTGAAATTGAAAACTTAGGTCATATTCAAGACAATTATGTAACCCCTGCGGATTACTTCGGACCTCGCCACGACGGTTTTGAATTTGACGGACGTAACGACGGAACTTATAAATCAGACGTTCTTCCTAATAACGTAACAGTTAAAGCTCTTGATATTAACCACAACATCAGACCAACCGAAGAATTGGTTGACGGTAATCACGAAGCTTGGGCAAATTCAACCGTAAGAATTAAAAATGCAGTTATTGATAACGGTAAAATGAATATCGTTGCAGATAACGTTTACGCAAACGGAATCTACGCAGGATTTAATAAAGACGGATTTACCAAGAAAAAAGATGATTCAACAAATAAAGTTACAGGCGTAGTTGACCCTGATTCATTCAACATCCCTGTAGGTAAAGCTGTAAGACCGGACGATGTAACAGGAACAGGCAGAGGTGAAACCGAACGTAACTACTACTATCCAAACGGCGACGGTGATGAAACAATCAAGGGTAACACAACAACTGTTGACCCGGATGATGGTAAAGTTGACGGAACACCACTTGTAATTATTAACGGTAACGGTGGCGGAGATAACCCGATTATACCTAATGATCCAAATATAGTACCTGAAAAACAAGACGGTAAAATAACATGGAAAAAAGTTGATGATAACGATGTCGAAGCAATTGATAAACGTCAATATATGAGATTCGGAATTGCATCAAACGAACACCCTGTAACATTAGAAAAAACAAATAACGGTATAGATCAATTATTAGACGTATCAAGAGGCGGTATCGCAGTAACTCACAGTAACAAGTTAAAAGTCGGTGATGTAATCCCTGTACACCTTACATACGCAGACCTTGATATCAAAGCAGACGTAAAAGTTGTAACAGCATCACAAACAAGAGCAGGTGCATCATTCATTAACTTAGATAAAGCAACAGCAAACAAATTATTATACTTAAATATCTTGCTTGAAGATAATACAATTTCATTCAGATAATAAGATTATAATAATAAATAAAACCAAAAGACCTATCTATAAAGATAGGTCTTTTTAGATAGCAAAATATTTTATCTTTGGATGTTATAATAAACATATGAAACAAATAATAACAGTCATGATTCTAAGTTTAATAATAACCTTTAACACAGGTATCAACTACCCAAGTACAGCAAATGAAACAGCTGTTAGTAATACGACAGAAGAGCTTACCCTAAGAACACACGAAGAACAGCGTCAGTATGAAAGGTTTACTATAAGAACATTAACCCAACCTGTTAAATTAGAAGACACTCAGAATGGTGTAGAAGGGTTAATAGACATATCAAGAGGCGGTGTTGCGTTGAAACACAATAATACACTCAAGGAAGGCGACATTATCCCATTACATATAACCTATAAAGATATAACCGTACACACACAAGTACAGGTCACAAACGCAACAGAAACAAGAGCAGGCGCAAAATACATAAACCATTCACAAAGCCTTACAAATAAACTGCTCTACTTGAGTATTATGTTAGAAGCCGATAATAATATGTTAAAAACAAAACTATCGACATAATCTTTCCCTTCCCTGGCAGGGGAAGGGCTAGGGATGGGGTGGCTTTATAAGGGAATAACCATTAATCCCGGTCTATTGCGATGAGTGTTAACTTTTTATTGTTATGATATTCATTGGTTAAAGTTTCAGAATGACACATCGTCACCCTGAACTTGATTCAGGGTCTACCAGTTTCGATGAATACCCCCTTTCTTTCGGGAAGAATCAACATTGACAGATTCTGACTTTCGTCAGAATGACGTTAAACTTGACAAATTACACTAGTAACTGTTATTTACCCCTCAGAATGACAATAGAATATTAACACTTCTCAATGGAAGAGGGAAATAATTTACGGTAACGAACTTATTCCCTTATTGACTTATTCACTTTATAATAAACTAATCATCATATACTTAGTCTTATCTGAAACGTCTTCTTGAAATAGTAGAAACCCTGTGTGCTCCGACGCTTCTAACAGGAGTTTGTTGACCTTGATTCATTTGACCGAACATTGCACCTGCTTGTTGTAAATATCCGCCCAATTCCATACCTGCTTGAACTTTATCCATATTTTTAAAGAAACCTTTAATGCCTTTATCTTTAACTTTTGTAGTACCATCTTTAGCTTTTTCTACAATTTCTGTTTTGTTTCCGGTATCAACAGTTCCATTTTCTTTCATTTTAAGTTTATCAACTGTAGAATCCATACCTGCCTTATCAGCAGCTGCATTAGCCTTATCAGTCATGGCATCAGCTTTAGCTTTCATTTTGTCTGTTTTTACTTGCCATTTGTTATCAGGTTTAGCTGCATCAGCAGCCTTATCAGCTCCACCTGCAGCATCACCGACTTGAGAACCTGCATCGCCAACTTGAGAACCTGCATCGCCTGCTTGAGAAGCTGCATCTCCAGCTTTACCTGCAGCGTTAGTGCCTGCATTACCTGCGGCATTACCAGCTTCCTGAGCAGCTTGAGTAGCAACTTCAGAGGCTTTATTTTGCAGAGTTTGAGTAGCTTTATTTGCAACTTGAGCTGTTTTTTGATCAATACCTGCAAAAGTTTTACCCATATTGGCTGTTGCTTTACCTGCTGATACCCCAGACATTACAGCGGCACCGGCTGAGGTTAAAGCACCTGCAATATTACCTTGTGCTGCGTAAACTGCGGCTTTTGTAACGTTTGCTGCGCATTTACCATAGTTACCGACAGTTTCAACAACAGTACCGACTTTTTCTGTAACATTACCTGCATTTGCTAATGCTACACCTGCAGCTGCGGTGTAAGGATTACCTGCCATTGCATTACCTAAAGCAATCATACCTTTACCAACATACTGAGTTGCTTGACCTGCCATTGTTGTATATCCTGCAATTTGGTCAGCTTTTTCTGCAACTTTCATTACCGTATTTGACTCTGCTTGATTAGCTTGAACATTTTTCATGTTAGCTGCTTGAGTCTTTGCAAATGTTTTTGAAGTCTTTGTTAATGTTCTGATTCTTTTATTTGTTGTAGTTCTTGTTTTAGCAATTTTAACATTGCTTTTGCCCATTTTTGCTTGGTTTGCTTGAATCTTTGAACTTGTTGTTTGAAGCTGTTCTCCAATAGATTTTCTTTCATCTTGAGAAATTGACTCATCTGAAAGTCTTGCTTGTTGTTCTTCAACTTGTGAATTAAGCATTTCATTTTCTTCGGCAGCTTTTTCTATTTTTTCAGCTTCTTTTTGCATTTGTTTTTGAGCTTTATCAATAGATTTTTGCTCAGCCTTCATCTGCTTTTGCATTTTCTTGGTATCTTTTTTCATCTTAGAATCTAAACTTTTCATTTTAGATTCTGATTCATTCATTTTTTGAGTACCTGCTTCTGTTTGCTGAGTTGCAGCTTGAGCATCACCTTTTGCATTATTTGAATCTGCTACTGATTCTTTTCCACTAGCTTGATCATTTTGAGCTTTCTTTTCGTTTTCAGCATCTTCTGTACCTGTTGTTTTTTCGTTTGATGCTCTTTTTTGAAGCTCTGATTTTACTTTTGATAATTTTTTATCAATACTGATTTCCATAAAACGAGGAATATCACCGTCTTTTAATTCAGTTAAGGTATCTTTTAAATCATTTAATTCGCTGTCTGAAACTGCTGTTAAATTATCGAAATCGTAGTTTCCGATATCGATTTGTTCTTTTTCATTTGATTCTTGACCTTTAGCACCTTCAGTTTTTGATGTACTACCTGTTTTTGATACATCTGAAACTGATTTTGTTGTATTAGCTTTTAATACATTATCAGGAGTTTGTGTACCTTCAAGATTTCTTGTATTATTTAAAGTTTTTAGATTAACTGAACTGATTGTATTTGCATTATTTCCCAAACCAGGAGCATTAAAAATTGAACCGTTCATTGTTAAATGAGCAGGTAATTTATTTGCAGCGCCGGCTTTTCTACCCTGGCTGCTTTTCATCAGCTTTAAAAGCTTCTGAATATCTTGATTTTGGTTTACACCGTTAATGCTCACTTTGTTTAGCTCTCCAAATTAAAACTCTCTTATATATATAAAAACTTTTGGAAATGCTCGATTTCAGAAGTCTTAGGATTGTTTACATTTGTTTACATGTTACAAATTTGCTTTAATTCTTTGTTCCTGATAAAATTAAGTAGTAAATTTATGAAAATAAGTTAGGGAGAAATTATTATGGACTTAATGAAAGGTAAAAAAGGGGTAATCTTTGGTGTATCTAACACTCACGGGATTGCTTACGGAATTGCAAAACAATTGCACGACGCAGGTGCAGATATAGCTTTTACATATGCAGGCGAAGCAATGGAAAAAAGAGTTCGTCCGATTGCCGAAAGTATGGATGCAAAAGTTATTATGAGCTGCGACGTTACAAAAGAAGAAGAAGTAAAAGCAGTTTTTGAAGAATGCGAAAAAGTTTACGGAAAACTGGATTTTGTTGTTCACGCAGTTGCTTTTGCTAAAAAAGAAGACTTAATGGGAAGATTTGTTGAAACATCAAAAGACGGCTGGGATACAGCACTAGGCG
Source organism: uncultured Candidatus Melainabacteria bacterium (assembly GCA_945910425.1). Taxonomy (GTDB): domain Bacteria; phylum Cyanobacteriota; class Vampirovibrionia; order Gastranaerophilales; family Gastranaerophilaceae; genus Zag111. The sequence continues at coordinate 8,338 of CAMDYM010000049.1, forward strand.
TAAGCGCTTACTCTTTAGTTACTATCTGCCGTCATGCAGAACCTTTAATGAACGAAGGCGGCTCAATATTTGCTTTAACATATCTTGGTTCAATCTTGTCTGTTCCAAGCTACAACGTAATGGGTGTTGCTAAAGCTGCATTAGAATCATCAATGAGATTCTTAGCCGTAGATTTAGGAAGAAAAGGCGTTCGTGTGAACTGCATTTCAGCAGGACCTGTTAAAACTCTTGCTTCAATGGGTATCAGCGGATTTTCTAAAATGCTTAAAGCTGCTGTTGCAAGATCTCCGCTTCACAGAAACGTTGCATTGGAAGAAGTCGGTAAAGCAGGTTTATACTTAGCTTCTGACCTTTCAACAGGTACAACAGGTGAAGTTATCTATGTTGACTGCGGATGCCGCTCAGCTTACGGTTCAGCAGAAGAAATGGATATTTTAGCTGAAAATATTGAACTTTAATATCTGTTAAACAAGTATTAAAAAAGAGTGAAAGATTTAACTTTCACTTTTTTTTAATACATTGATTGAATATCAAAATTTATTTGGGTTTTTAATTCATCAAAATTGTTAAACTTAATCTCAGGTCTAATCATTCTGTTAAAACTGACTTTGATAGTTTTATCGTATAAATCGCCGCCAAAATTCAACAAAAAAGTTTCTAAATGCGCAACCCCGTCATTTGTAACAGTTGGAGCCAAACCAAAATTAGCAAGTCCGCGATAAGAACTTCCGTCATCTAACCCAACTTCAACATCATACACTCCATAAAGCGGGTCAATAATATCTTCAGGATAAATAATATTAGCTGTCGGATAACCGATAGTCCTGCCAAGTTGTCGCCCTTTTTGGACGGTGCCGGATACAGAGAACTTTCTGCCAAGCATAGAAGCTGCCATATCAACAACACCGTTTTTAATATATTTTCTAATAACCGTACTGCTTATAATATCTCCAAAAATTGACTCTGGAGGAGTTGCTATATAGTAATAATGAAACCTGTCCTGACATTCAGATAAAAAGATAACATTTCCTGTTTTATCAACCCCGAATTTATGATTAAAACCCGTAGAAATTGATTTTGGAGAGAAGTATTTTACAAGAACATTTTCAAGATACTCAATAGGGGTCATTTGGCAAACTTGCGCAAAATCAAGCTCGATAACATAATCAACGCCGAGTTTTTCCAAACATTTATATTTATCTTCATGAGTCAGGATATATTTAGGAGATTCCCCTTTAAAATAGCAGTAAGGATGTTCTTTAAAAGTTACAACAGCCGAACCGCAGCCGGTATATTGAGCAGCCTTAACCGCACTTCCAATAACTGCCTGATGCCCTAAATGAACACCGTCAAAAAAGCCTAAGGCTAATGCTAAATTCGGAATTTCGCGTAATTCTCTGACTATCTCCATATTAAAATTATATCTCAAAAAATAATCTTGTAAAAAATGTTAAAATTTTTAATTAAATAAAATCCCGACAATACAAGCTGACATATAACAAGTTAAGGTACCGCATATTAAAGCTCTTACCCCAAGTCTTGCAAGGTTTTTTCTTTGGTTTGGAGCAAGTTCACCGATACCACCAAGTAAAATTGCAATAGAACCGAAATTACCAAAACTGCAAAGTGCAAAGCTCGCAATCAAGAAAGATTTTGGAGATAGCACCAAATCCGGATTAGTTAACCCCACATAGGCAACCATTTCGTTTAATACAAGTTTAGTTCCCATAAGACCGCCGACTGTTGTTGCTTCTGATACAGGAACCCCCATTAAAATTGCAAATAATGCAAAAATTTTACCTAAAATCATAGTTAAAGAAAGATGAGTTAAATCCATACCAATTGAGGTTAGGTTAAAATGAAGATACTTAACAATCAAAGACCCTAACCCGCCCAAGAACCAGTCAATCATTGCAACCAAAGCAACTAAAGCCAAAATCATAGCTACAACATTTATTGCAACTTTCATACCTTCAGAGGCACCTGAAGATATTGCGTCAAACACGTTAACATGCTGTCTGTTGCGTTTACTTACAGATAACTTAAAATCTTTACCTGTTTCAGGTTCACCCGTTTCAGGATAAATAATTTTTGAAATAACAAGCGCTCCCGGTGCTGCCATAACAGAAGACGCCAATAAATACACTGCAGGAACACCCATACCAATATAAATCGGCATTATAGCACCCGAAATACATGCCAGACTGCCTGACATAGATGCTAATAATTCCGAGCGGGTTAAATTCGCCAAATACGGCTTAATCATAATTTGGGCAACAATCTGTCCGACAAAAGCACTTGCTACGTTAGACAAGGCTTCAGCTCCGCTTACATCCATGATTTTATTTATGCATCTGCCCAAAATTGACACAACTCTTTGCATTATGCCGTAATGATAAAGAATATTAACTAAAATCATCATAAATACGGTAGAACAAATCAATTGAAGCGCAAAAATATGTCCGCCTGATGTAAAAATTTCAGTAAATTTTTCACTCATTAATCCGCCAAAGACAAACGAACCGCCTTCCTTTGCAAATTCAAGAAGTTTTTGAATAAACTTACCGATAAGTAAAAACATTTTCTGACCTAATGGAATTTTAAAGATAAATACAGCAAGAAGGACTTGTAATAAAAAGCCTGTACCAACTGTTTTATAATTAATAGCTTTCTTATTGTTAGACATAAAATATGCTAACGCGAATATAAAAACAATCCCAAAAACTCCAATAAATCTACTCATAGCACCCCTTTAATGTTCACTATACAATTATACAAAAAAAGAAGCCTGTAATAACTCCTTTTTTACAAAAATGTGATAAAAGTTAATGTTAGATATCTTTCTTGAAAAATCCCATAATTTTATCAAGTAATCCTACAGAATCTTCCATTTGAGTTGATTCAAGTTTATCAAGTTTTTCTTTTACAACTTTATACTCTGTCGGGTCTTTTACAAGTTCAAGGAATTTTTCGTATGCAGCAATTGCACTATCTTTATCTTTAATTTTTTCATAACCTTTTGCAAGAGTTTTTAAGGCGTTTAAATCATTTTTATCAGCTTTATACAGCTTTTCCAAATAATCAACCTCAGCTCTGTAATCACCTATACTTTCTCTAAATAAAGCAAGTTTACGTAAAGCTTCTTTATTCTTTGGATCAATTTGAGCAATTCGATCATAATATTCTGCGGCATGGTTTGTATCACCTTGTTCTGTTAACAAATCAGCAAGCGTAAATAAAACATTAACATCATCTGATTTTAATTGAACTGCATTTAAAAATTCATTAATTGCAATATCTGTATTTTTTCTAAGCATGTTATAACGCCCCCAGTTAACATGCGCATTATATTCATCACCTTTTTCTTCGTAAACAAGAGCTCTCATTTGATAAGTCAGAGGAGAATTTGGAGAAATTTTGTTATACTCATCTATATACTCAAGTGCTTTCTCAAAATCTTTTGAAGAATAACAGTATTGAGCTTGTAATGTATAAAATTTTGGAGAGTTTTTATATTCTTCAGGCAGTGAGTTTAACTTAGAATAGGCTTCTTCAACGTCACCCAACTCAAGCATACATTGAATCTTCAAAAGTTCATCTTTCGTATATTGAATAGCATTTTTTGCATCTCCGCTTTTTAGATAAACTGCCGCCAAACCTTCATTAATTCTATCTGTATCAAAACCTTTTGATTTACCTCTCATAAGAGCATCTATAGCACTTGAATAAGCTTCATCCTGCATATATATATCTGCTAACTGTAAAAAGATTTCTTCATGCAAGTTATCATAATCAAGAATTAAATTATATTCATCAATTGCTTTTAAAGTATTACCTGTTTGACGGTATAGATTAGCAAGAGTTAAACGAGTCATTACAACTTGAGCTTCATCATCCTGAGCATGAGATAAAGCCTTTTTAAAGTCACTTATAGCATATTCCAATTTACCTTCAATAGAATTTTTATTTCCGCGATAAATATAATATTTATATTTATCAGTATTTTCATAAATAGTCATCAATTGCTCGTAAGCAAGAGGGTTAGTAACATCACGTTTAAGAATTTCGTAGTAATACCCTGAAGCTTCCTGTGGTCTTTCAAGAATCATTGACAAGTGTCCCATTCTTTCTAAAAGCCCTAAATCATCAGGATTTTTCTCGTATTCTTTTTTATATTCTTCATACGCCTGTTCGTACTGTTCGTTTGCTTCAAATTGTTCAGCCAACTGTAAACTCATTTGCTCTACTCCTTTAAAATAACTCTCTATTTTACTGTATTATAGCATTAAAAGATATATTATTCAATTCTAATTGTATTGATTTTGAGCAGATGCCATACCGTTATCAATATAATATTCTAAACCTTCCATTGCGCGCTTTAAAACAGGTTTTAAAGATTCTAACTGATCTTTATAAAAATTCTGCAAAACAAAAGTTTCTGAAGGAATAGGTGGCTGCGGTCCAATTCCAATTTTCAGCCTTGCAACATTTTGAGTTCCGACACATTTTATCACGGACTTAATCCCGTTATGACCGCCGTCAGATCCGTTAGGACGAAACCTCATCTTCCCAAGTTCTAATGATAAATCATCATAAACAACAATTACATCATCAATATCTATCTTATAATAATTCATCACAAGCTGAACCGCGTCACCTGATAAGTTCATAAAAGTTGTCGGTTTAATCAGAATAACATCTTCAAACCCATGCTTATACTTACCTAAATAACACTTAAACTTATTTTCAAGTTTAAAACTTACGCCTCGTTCAATAGCAAGCTTATCTATAACCATAAACCCGACATTATGACGTGTAAAACAGTATTTATCACCAACATTACCAAGTCCTACTATTAATTTCATAATACTTTATCCTTCAATCTTTAATAATTCTTATATTTAATATTTTAACGTAAATAAATATTACCATAATGGAGTAGAAAGTGTATGCTTAACAAATTAATAAATAATAACTAAATTAAAATAAAAATGAGGTTAAAAATTATGAAAAACGAAACTAAAGTACAAAAAAGCTCACAAAAAGTATCGGAATTTTTAGAACAAAACTCTCTTCATAAAAAAGATTTTGCCGAAATGATAGGAGTAACTTTATCTTATGTGTATAACCTTATAGATGAAACAATCCCGTTTTCGACAAGAAGTACAACCATAGAAAGAATTGCAACCGTTATGAATATCAGCCCAGAAGAGTTTGAAGAATATAAAATTCCACAAGAACCGATTTTAAAAGACGATACAATTGAACTTTTAAAAAGCATGATAAAAGAGCGAAAAATGAGTATCGTAACATTTCTAAAAGCGTTTCCGCGCAAAAAACGGGTAGAAATAGTCGACATGCTTCGCGGTGCCTATCCTATTCCGATTGATTTTAAAGAACTTTCAATGATAGGACAAATCTTGGATTTAGATAAAAACGATATTTATAATATCTGGGAAGAACGTATAAAACAGGTTCTTGAAACAAACGGAATGAACCTTAATAGCAACTCGGCACTAATAAATTCAATGTTTGAATGTGCAAAAAA
>CAMDYM010000050.1 GCA_945910425.1 uncultured Candidatus Melainabacteria bacterium
CTGCGTGAGGCGGTGTACCGTATTGCAGTGCGTTAACCATAAATCCGAATTTTTCCTGAGCTTCTTCTTCTGTTAAGCCTAAAGCTTTGAAGATTGCTGCTTGAACTTCTGAACTATGGATTCTGACAGATCCTCCGCCCAATTCTGTTCCGTTATAAACGATATCGTATGCGATTGATTTAACGTTACCTAAATCACCTGATTTTAATTTGTCTAAGTCTTCAATACAAGGTGATGTGAACGGGTGGTGCATTGCTTTAAATCTGCCTTCTTCGTCTGACCATTCAAACATTGGGAAGTCTACAACCCAAAGAAGAGCGTGTTTAGATTCATCGATTAGATTTAATGATTTACCGAAGTGTAATCTTAATCTGCCCATAATATCGTAAACTGCTTTTGGTTTATCTGCTACAAAGAAGATAATATCGCCAGGTTGTGCGCCTGCGCGGTCTTGAATAGCTTTTGCTTGCTCTTCTGTGACAAATTTCAATACAGGAGATTTAGCTGTTCCGTCTTCGTTGTAAATAATATTTGCAAGAGCTTTAGCGCCGAATGATACAGCAAGTTTTGTAATATCATCGATTTCTTTTCTTGAATATTTAGCTCCGCCCGGGATTCTTATACCGCGAACGATACCGCCGTTTTCTAATGTATTTTTAACGATTTGAAATTCTGATTGAAGGATAATATCACCGATATCAAATAATTCTAAACCAAATCTTGTATCAGGCTTATCTGAACCGAATCTGTCCATAGCTTCTTGCCAAGGCATTTGAATAAACGGAGGTTTAACCTCAACCCCTGCTGCTTTAAACGCATCAACAATCAAGCCTTCAACAACTTTTATTACGTCTTTTTGCTCAACAAATGACATTTCAATATCGACTTGAGTAAATTCAGGTTGTCTGTCTGCTCTTAAATCTTCATCTCTGAAACATTTTGCTATTTGGTAATATCTTTCAATACCGCCAACCATTAGTAATTGTTTGAAAATTTGCGGTGATTGAGGAAGTGCGTAGAACTTACCTTCCTGAACACGTGACGGTACAAGATAATCTCTTGCTCCTTCAGGTGTTGTTTTACAAAGGATTGGTGTTTCAACTTCCAAGAAATCAAGATTATTCATATAGTTTCTGATTGCTTTAACTATATTGTGACGCATAACCATTTTTGAAAGCATTTGTTCACGTCTTAAGTCTAAGTATCTGTATTTTAATCTGATGTCTTCTGATACGTTTTCATCATCCAAAACAAACGGTAAAACTTTTGATTCAGACAGGATTTCAATTATTTCAGGATACATTTCAACCTGACCTGTAGGGTATTTTTCGTTGTAAGTTTCCTCAGGTCTTTTTGAAACTTTACCGCTAACTTTTATAACGTATTCTGATCTTACTTTTTCTAATGTTTTATGTACATCAGGATTTATTTGCGGGTTAGCAACAATTTGGAAAAATCCGCTTCTGTCACGTAATTCAACAAATAAAATTCCGCCCAAATCTCTGATTGTTGATACCCAACCTGAAAGGGTAACGGTTTCATCTACATTTGTCAAATTAAGTTTACCGCATTCGTGGTCCTTATAATTTGTTTTAATCATATCATATTCCCTCTTTTGTCTATTTTATTTCGCTTTATTATTCTAACAAAAACACAAACAAATGACTACATTATGTAACATTTGTAATTTTATTCTTCAATAATTTGGCAAGAATGAACAATATTTAAGTTGATATTGTAGTATTTAATTTCTTCAGGTTTGTATTCTACACTGTTTTTACTCATTATTATGCAGTTATGAAGTGAAATAAACATATTTCCACAGTTTAGAGCATAAAATAATAAGTTTTCTGTTGTAGGGTTTTCAACAACTGATGGTATAGGAAGTTCCAACTCTCCTCTTATAAGATATTCTTCCGTTGTAATAAGAATTTTAATAACTTTTTTGCCTTCGTTTTTTGTCATTTTTGCCTCTCTTTTTTTATGATTGAATTTTAGCATAAAAATATTGATTGGACAATGTTATTGCTTTTTAGTACACTTTTTTTATGATTACTTTTGATAATTTTACATTAAACGCATTTGTCAAAGAGCAAGCCGAATTTTTAACGGGTGCAAGGATTAATAAAATTCAGCAGCCGACAAGAAGGGAGTTTGTACTAACTTTACGCAATAACAGCGAATCAAGACAATTATATATAAATATTAACCCTTCTTTTTATCATATTTGTTTTATGAGTAAGGAAAATTATCAAAGACGGCTTATTGAAATTCCTCAAAAACCTCCGATGTTTTGTATGCTGTTACGTAAATATCTGGAAAATTCAAGGATTGCAAGGGTTAATCAACCTCAAGGAGAGAGAATTTTAGAGTTTTTTATAGAAACTTATAATGAACTGGGCGAAAAGATTTATTTATGCCTGGCGATTGAACTTATGGGAAAACATTCAAATGTAATTTTATATAACACAGATACTGATGTGATTATCGGGTGTGCGCATAATGTGGGTTCCGAGAAAAGCCGAGAACGTGAGATTTATGGCGGAATCCCGTATGTTTACCCTCCAAAGCCCGTGCTAAATAATAACTGGACAAGTTTATTGGATTCTTATGAAAAAGGTTCTGTTAACGATTTTATTGATAATTATTATACTTCTTTTATTGCTGAAAATAAGTTTAAAACGTTAAAATCACACTACCAAACTTTGACCTCACAACGCTTAAAAAAAGTCGTTAAATCTTTAAAACAAATGGAATATAAGCTTAATTCCGATTCTGATTTTGATAAATACAGGCTTTACGGGGATTTGCTTATGGCAAATTTATACATGTTGAAGGATTATTCATCAAGTGCGGTTGTTTATGATTATGAAAATGATAAACAAATTGAAATAAATTTAGATGAAACAAAAACGATTAAGGATAATGCTAATAAGTTTTATAAGCTTTATAACAAAGGTAAAACCTCCCGAGAAAAATTGTCAGAACTTGTTAATGAATCAGGCGAGAAGAAAGCTTATCTTGAACAGGTGTTGTATTCGATTAACCGAGCAGAGAAAATTGAAGAATTGTTTGAAATTTCGGGTGAGGTTGTGGATGAACCGAAAAAAACGGATAAAAAGCAATCTGAGATAATGAAAATTGAAACAGAAGACGGTGATAGAATTTTTATCGGTAAAAATAACAAACAAAACGATTATATAATCTCAAAACTGGCTGATGAAGATGATTTGTGGTTCCATGTACATAATTGCGCAGGTTCGCATATCTTACTGAAATCCCGAAAAGTTACGGATGAATTGATAATGCGATGTGCAAGGCTTGCAAAAGAATATTCAAGTGTTAAAGATTCTTCAAAAATTGGGATTATTTATACAAAACGAAAATACATACGAAAACCGCCTAAAGCTAATTTAGGCTATGTAACATACAGAAACGAACAAGAAATTATTTTGGATTAAAGCTTAGTAATCTACCATCTTACTTTCTAATATGTCTGGTGTTCCTTCTCTTATTTCTCCATCCTTAAAGTATATTGGATAGATATCATTAATTTTGGAAGTACTTTTTTTAGAGAAAAGGAGCTTTAAAAAGACCTTTTGCAAGAGTTATGGTTAATTTAAGAAATTTGGGTGTTAAAAAGAAAATGTTGACTTATGGTACTTTCGGTGCAGGAGTTTTACTTGCAACAGCTGTAGTGGCTGGTGTAGGTAAATTAGTCGGACATTGTGTTGATAAATTTGTAGACGCTAAAAGATTTCGGTTCTGTTTTTGTGCTATAATTACTCTTAAAAGGGATAATTATGCCGCATTTTTTTATTAATTCAAACCAAGTAAAAGATAATATTATTAAGATTTCTGATAAAGAAAACTATCAGCATATAGCGCGCTCGCTGCGCTCGCGCATCGGTGAGTCTTTACTTTTGATTGATGAACATCAAATTCAATATGAAACAACAATTACTGAAATTACAAATCGCGAGGTTATAGCGCGGGTTGATAAATTTTACCCCTCTAAAAGATTTTTGGATTTTGAACTTTGTCTTGCTCAAAGTCCGTTAAGGTCTGATGCTCAAGGTTTGTTGGTTGAAAAAGCTACAGAACTGGGGGTAAGCAGGGTTTACCCGATTATGACGGATAATTGCGCCTTAAATAAATCTGTTGTTGAAAAGAAAATCCCAAAGTGGCAAAAGATTATGTATGAATCCTCAAAGCAGTGTGAAAGATCGGTTGTGCCTGCTTGTGCGGGGGTAAATACTTTAAAAGAGCTTCTTGAAACTGAGCATTTTGACAAAGTTATTGTTTTTTGTGAGCGGATTGCAGATAAGACAATCAGGCAAAGTTTTGAAGAAAAACCCGTTAAAAAAGGTGACAGGGTTCTTGTTATAATAGGACCGGAGGGCGGTTTTTCACAAAAAGAATTTGATTACTTCAGGGCGGGCGGTTTAGAAATGCTGACGCTCGGTGATTTGATTTTAAGAGCGGAAACTGCTGTTGTTGTTGCGTTAGGAAATATTATTTATGAATACTCAAATTTTAACAGATAGAATAAAAAATGATGATTTATTAAATAATCTGGCAAGTTTTTTCCCGAATGAAATATATCTTGTCGGAGGGTCTGTTCGTGACGCGTTGCTTGGGAAAACTTCAACTGACAGGGATTTGATTGTAACTGATGTTGATGCAGGGGAGTTTTCTAAAAAAGTTGCCGAGTTTTTTGACGGGGTTTTTATTCCGCTTGATGAAGTTAATAAGATTTATCGTGTGGTTTTGCCTGATAAAATTAATTATTTTGATATTACAAACCCTATTGACTCTTCTTTGGAAAAAGATTTATTAAGGCGTGATTTAACAATAAATGCTGTCGCACTTGATATTAGGACAGGTGAAATTGTTGACTTTTGTGGCGGGGTAAACGATATCGAAAATCGAGTAATCCGCGGGATTTCTGAAGAAAATTTTACGGATGATCCGTTAAGATTATTAAGGATTTTCAGGTTCTATTCGATTTTGGGGTTTGAGATTGATAAATCTTTGATTGAAATATCCTCAAAATATTCAAAACTTATCAACAAACCTGCAAAGGAGCGGGTTTTGTATGAATTGATGAAGCTTTTTGACGGAAAATTTGCCCATGATGCGTTATTAAAGCTTGACGAATGCGGAATTTTAAGTGAGATTTTTCCGTTTGTTAATGAATTAAAACGGGTTCCGCCTAATCTTCATCATCATCTTGATTTGTTTAATCACAGTATTGAAACCGTTCGTCAGGTTGGTTTACTGTATGAAGTTTCATCACAAGAAGTTCAGGAACATATGCAAAAAGTTGATTTTGGCGGGTTCTCAAGGCTTGCACATCTTCGTCTTGCGTGTTTTATGCACGATATAGGAAAGTTTTCGACCTGGACTATAGAAGAAGACGGCCGTCACCGATTTATCGGTCATGATGAGGTTGGGGCTAATCTTGCGGTGCCGTTTTTGAAGAAGCTTACTTTTTCCAATAAACAAATTGAGTATATTAAATATATTATAAAAAAACATATGTACCCAACAGCGGTTGTGTCTTCTCCTGAGTTAAACGACAAGGTTATGATGAGATATGTCAGAAAATCTGAGGATAACGCGATTGATAATATTTTAATTGCGCAAGCTGACAGGTTATCTGCTCGCGGACCGGAGATAACTGATGATATTGTGAATGAAAATATTTCTGCGTTAAATAAATTGTTGAGTTTTTACTTGAACATTCGGGACTCTTTAAAACCTCTGCCAAAACTCTTAGACGGTAATGAAGTTATGAAAATCCTCGGGATTGAACCTTCAAAACGATTGGGGGAAGTTTTAAATGCTCTTAAAGAAGCCCAAATTTCAGGTGAAATAAATACCAAAGATGAAGCGATTAATTTTGTTCGTTCTCTATAATTTTCGTGGTAAAATTAAATAAAAATATAGGGGTATATGTTATGAGTATAAATTGGAAAAATGTTTCAATAAAAACTGCTTATGTACTTGCAGGTTTGTATATATTATTTTTAATATCGCCGATTATTGTGTCGCCGATATTGAACTCTTACTCGGAAGATATTGAAACTGCCGTAAAAACAGCAACAGGATTTGATACAAATATAGAAAAACTTTCGTTTGTCGCAACTCCAAATTTAACGGCAGGCGTGAAGGTCAAAAACTTTTCAATGACAGTTCCTGTAGCAGAAAATCCGTTTATAAATGCAGATAATGTTTCTGTTCGAATTGCTTTATTACCGTTTTTGATAAAGAAAATTCAAATAGCAGGGGTTGGGGCTGATAATTTTTCAGGTGAATTTGTCGTAAAAAAAGACGGAAGTTTCTTAGTGCAGGATTATCTTATACAAGATGAAAATAATAAGACAACTCAAATGGCTTTGCCGTTTGGTTTAACTCTATCTAATCATTTACCAAATGTTAAGGTAAAAACTTACAAATTGGCGTTTGTTGATGCTATGACGTCAAAATCTTACAGTATAGAAGGTGAAAAACTTAAAATAACTGATTTTATTTTGGATAAAAAGATTAAATTTTCGACTGTCGGTAAAGTTATTTTTGAAGACAGTGTAATATCTAATTATGATATAAAACTGTTTAACAAAATTATGCCTAATTTGAAGCTTCAGGATTTGGTTTTTCCAAAAGAAGTTGCAATAGATGAAGAACCTGTTAAACCTCAAACAGCAGAACCTATTAATATTATTGATATTTTTAAAACGGTTTATAATAACAAATTCAGCGCAGATTTAACAACTGATGTTAAAACTTCCGGAACTTTTAAAAATCATAAAATTAACGGTAAAATAAATATTAATGCGTTAACAGTTGGTGTTGACGGGAATAAGTTGCCTGAAAGTTATTTGAATTTAGTTTTTAAAGGTAATAAAACTTCTGTTGATTCAATATTTTTCACATCCTTTGATGAAAGAGAAAAAACTCAGCTTATTGGTGATATAGTTTCGGGGAAAAAACCGTCAATAGATTTAACTTTAAGATCAAATGCCAAGTTTAACAATATTATCACTCTCATAGATAGTATTGCAAAGACTTTCGGGGTAAAAGATTTTGATACATTAGCAACAGGCGGAATTGATGCTGATTTTAATATTAATTCCGACTTTAAAAAAGTATCTTCAACAGGTTATTTAAAAATCCTGCCATCAAGCATTAAATACGGCTTGTATGATGTATCGGTTGATAATATTACAGCTGATATTAATATGATGAATAATAATATAGATATTCATAAAGCAGGATTTAGTATTCTTGGACATGCTTTAAATATCGCAGGTACAATCAAATCAAATTCCGATACTGATATAAAATTAACTGCTGACAAGCTTTCTGTTAAAGGGCTTCTTGCAGCCTTAGGTCAAGGTGCAATATTAAAAGAAAATAAAATTAATAACGGTAATTTGTCAATTTTAGCTGTTTTAAAAGGTAAATTAAATGCTATAAAACCTGAAGTCAGTGCAAATGTTGAAAATGTTGATGTTTTGAATGTCGCATCAGGTGTAAAATTAACTCTTCAAAAAATTATATTTGAACTTCTTTATGACGGTAAAACCGCAGCAGGTGACTTGGGAGTAAATAATCTTGTTATCTCTCATCCGTCAGCAAGAGTTTCTGTGCCTGATACAAATATTTTAATCGATACTAAAGATATTAATATCAAAAAATGCTATCTTCTTATTAATAATTCAAGAATTGATATTACAGGAGTGGTGAAAGATTTTGTTACAGACAGAATGAATATTAATATAAACGCAAAAGGTAAATTGAATGCTTCTGATATTATGGCATTGCTTCCAAAAGAGTTTTCTTCTTTAATCTCAGGAAAAGGTAGTTTACCGCTAAGTGTTCAAGTTAGCGGAAGTTCTAAAATTCAAAATATTAAAGCTGAAATTAATGCTAATCCGCAAAATTGCGTTGCTTTAGCGGATTTAGATGTATTAAAAGGTCAAAATACAAAAATCCATTCAAATATAGAAGTTATCGGTGATACCTTAAATATTTCAAATACGGGAATTTCTTCAGATAAAAATAATATAGCAAAATTATCGGGTGAAGTTACGAAATTGTATTCAAATCCTAAATTAAATCTTAATATAGCAGTGCCAAATCAAGTATCGTTTCCGATTTGGGGTTTTCCAAATTCTAACATAACGGCAAACGGTACGGTTTCAATTCTTGGTCCTGTTCTTAATCCTCAAATGAGGGGTTCTGTTAATTTGACAGATATTTCGATGAAAGATATGGATTTTGCTATATCTGACTTAACAGCAGACTTATCAGGAGCAATTCTAAACGGTAATGCAACTGCAAGACAGTTTAAATCAGGGGGAATTGTTGCAAATGATTTGACAGGCAAGTTTTCATTAAAAGATTATACAAAATTTGTTCTTACCGATTTAACAGCTAAAGCCTTTGACGGTAGAGTTAAAGGGAATTTATCTTACTCAATTCCCGATTCTAAAATCGGGTTAGAATTTAGCGGAAGCGGTTTAAATTCTACAAAAGCTGTTGAGGGTGCCGTTGGTATTAAAAACGCTCTGTCAGGAGTTCTTGATTTTAATGCAAAATTAAGAATGCAAGGTATAACCGATAAAGAAATAATAAATTCAATGAAAGGTGATATTGATTTTAATGTAAATGACGGTAGATTTATCAATATCGGACGACTTGAAAATCTTGTTGCAGCTCAAAATGTTTCTTCAAATTCTATTTTAAAATCTGCAATATCAGCATTATCGACTGTAGCAACTGTTCAGGAAGCTGATAAATTTAAGTATATCAAAGGTAATTTGACTCTTGGGAATGGCAGTGCAAATTTATCTAAAATCCTTGTTGCAGGACCATTAATGGCATATTATGTGACAGGTAATTATAATATTTTGCCAAACAGTGCAAATTTAATCATTCTGGGACGATTAGATGCTAAAGTCGTATCAATTCTCGGACCGTTAGGTGATTTATCAGCCGAAAAACTTCTTTCATTTATTCCGAAATTCGGGACAATGACAGCTAATATGCTGAAACAATTAACCTCAGATCCTGCAAATGAAAATGTTGCGATGATTCCGGTTTTAACAGATGGCAGTACTAATTACAAAGATTTCAAAGTTGTCTTTAACGGACCTGTTGAAAGTTCAACTTCTGTCAGAAGCTTTAAATGGCTTTCAACTTGCGATACTACCGAAATGAATCTGAAAGAAGAATTACAAAACGCTAAAGACGCCGTAAAAACCAATGTTACAAACAGGGTTGAAGAAGCTAAGACTAATGTTCAAAATATTAAAACAAATGTTAATAATATTATTGAAACTCAAAAAAATAAAGCCCAAGAGGTTAAAAATAATTTAGAGCAGTCAAAAGTAAATTTTGAAGCAAGAAAAGAAAATGCAAAACAAAATTCTGAGAATATGAAAAATCTGTTGCAAAATGTTATAAAAAATTCCCAAAACAAAGTTCAGACTCAACAACAGCCTCAAGAATAAGTTTATGTAAAGTTATGTAACAATAATTTTGCTTTTCTGCAATTCTGTTATTAAAAAATACTTTATATAAATAAGATATACTAATGGACGGAGGATTTGATTATGGCTGGTTCAATTTCAGGAATTTCATCAGACAATTTTGCAACTAAGGCAATAGATAAGATTAATGATTTTGCTAATAGTTTTAAAGTAAGACAACAACAGCACAATAAAAAAATAGAGCTTGGAAATTACCTTAACGGTCAAATTCCTTATGCCGGTGTTTCAACAGCAGCTGCAAATTGGGATAAATAATAATTAGCTCGGATGTTTATATTGTATTAAAACTATGTTTGTAATAAAATGATTCTCAGATATATGAGGATCATTTTATGCTGTTAAGCGCTGATATTGGTAATACAAATATTACACTCGGATTGTTTGATAATAATAAGTATATAAATGAGTTTAGATTAGCTTCTGACAGGGATTTATCCAAAGAAGAATATGAAATTCTTTTAAAATCGTTATTTAAGGATTATTTAATAGAAGGTTGTGTTATCGCATCTGTTGTAGAAGAACTTAATGTAAAATTTAAGCGCGCTGTGGATAGCGTTTTCGGTGTCGATTCTGTTTTTGTTGATTCAACAATAAATCTTGGTATAAGAATTGCAACCGATAATCCAACGGAAGTTGGTGCTGATAGACTTGCTAATGCTGTTGCTGCGTCAATAATTTATACCGGTGCAGTGATTGTTATTGATTTTGGTACTGCAACATCTTTTGATATTATAAATTCTAAATCTGAATTTTTAGGCGGGGTTATAGCGCCGGGGATAAATACTCAGATGAAGTGTTTGAAAAGTTCCACCTCAAAACTTCCGAAAATTGAGGTTTCAATTTCAAATAATGCTATCGGACATAATACAACTGATGCGATTTTATCGGGTGTAATTCGTGGAACTGCCTGCATGGTTGACGGGCTTATTGAGCAATGTGAAAGAGAACTTGGAGAAAAAGCTACAATCGTTGCAACAGGCGGATATTGCGGATTGATTGCAAATTATTTGAAACGACCGTTTGATTATGTTAATCCTATTTTGACACTCGAAGGTTTAAAATTAATTTATAATATGAATAATAAAAAGGTTAAGGTATAATCCTTAACCTTTTTATTATTCTAAATATTAAATCTGAAGTGAGCCAAATCCCCGTCTTGCATAACATAATCCTTACCTTCAAGGCGGGTCACTCCTTTTTCTTTACAGGCATTATATGAACCAAGTTCGGCAAAGTCTTTATATGGCGTAATTTCAGCTCTAATAAATCCTTTTTCAAAGTCTGTATGAATTACCCCTGCCGCTTGCGGAGCTTTTGTGCCTGCTGTGATTGTCCAAGCTCTCACTTCTTTTTCGCCTGCTGTTATAAATGTTCTTAACTTTAACAGATTATAAACAGATTTAATCATTCTGTTAATTCCGCTGTCTTCAATTCCTAGTTCTTTTAAATATTCTTCGGCTTCTTCTTTGCCAAGTTCTGCAAGTTCTTCTTCAATTTTTGCTGTAATTACTACCATTTCGGCACCATGCGATTTTGCGTATTCTCCGACTTTTCTTGTGTAGTCGTTGCCGTCTTTTAAGTCAAATTCTGATACGTTAGCACAGTAAATTACAGGTTTTGTTGATAAAAGATTGAGCATTTTTGCTACTGGAATTTCGTCCCCTTCAAAATGTTTTGTAATCTCAATAAATGAACATTCAGACAGCAGCTCATTAAGCTTTTTCAAAACTTTATCTTCTAAAACTGCATCTTTATCCCCTGATTTAACTGTTTTAGCTATTCTTGCTAATCGTCTTTCAATAGATGCCATATCAGCAAGCGCTAGCTCTGTATTAATTGTTTCAATATCACTAATCGGATCAACTTTACCTTCAACATGAATTGTGTTTTCATCATCAAAACATCTTACAACCTGAATAATAGCATCAACTTCTCTGATATTTTGCAAGAATTGGTTGCCTAAACCTTCACCTTTACTTGCGCCTTTAACCAAACCTGCAATATCAACAAATTCAATTGCTGTAGGTATGATTACATCAGTTTTACAAAGTTTTGCAAGTATTGCCAGCCTTTCATCAGGAACTTCAACTACTCCGATATTCGGTTCAATTGTACAAAACGGATAATTTGCGCTCTGAGCGTTTCTTGTGTTGGTTAGTGCGTTAAATAATGTTGATTTGCCCACATTCGGCAGTCCTACTATTCCTGTTCTAAGCATTTATATTTCCTTTTTTAAGCTAATCTATTTATTAATTTTACCCCAAACTCGCTTATTTTGCACTTTTTTCATTGTATGTAAAGTTTTGTAACGAATATATACTTTTTAAATATAATTTAGGCAATTTTTAAATACAAAAATACTTTATATAAATGTAAGGGACAAAAATTAAAGGGATAAATATTATGAGAAACGAATATGAAATGATTACAGTAAGCGAATATATCAATAACTTAGATGCAGTAAAAGTTTTATCAGTTGAAGAACAACAAATCGAAGCTGAAATCGAAAAATACTTATTAAGCTCTCAAAGAGCAAAAACTAATGCTAAAGTTGTTGAAGCTTTACTTGCATAATAAGTTTTACGAAACTAAGACAAATTTAAAGGGTTGATTTTTTATAAATCAACCCTTTTCGTATTATTGGCACGGGAAACATTTTGATTACAATTGTAACAATATATTACAGATATATATTTTTTAAGTAAAAAAAGGCAATTTTTTATAGCAAAAATACTTTATATATATGTAAGGGGATTATACAGGAAAAATTAAAGGAGAAAATTATCATGGCAAGAGTATTAATTTCAATGCCCGAAAAGTTTTTAGACGAGATTGATTCTGTCGCAGATTCAGAAAATCGTACACGTTCTGAATTGATTCGTGAAGCTTTAAGAACTTACATGTACAGAAGCCAAGTTAGAACAGGTAAAAAAGCAGCATCTAATGCTGAGATTTTAGAAGCTCTTCTTGGATAAGTGAATGTTTAGGGTAATTATTAAGGACCAGGGGAAATGAAAAAGAACAACTATCAAATGGTGACGGTTAACGAATACGTTAAACTGCTTGATGATGAAGTTAAATATCTTGATTCGGATGCCAAAGAAATTAGGGCAAACGTTGAAAAATATTTACTTAGAGTTCGTAGAGCACAGACTAATGCTAAAATTTTAGAGGCATTACTGGCTTAAGCTTGAGAGTATTAAAAAGTATAGCTTCACATAACTTTTACGATAAAACTTGTGTAAAATAGAAAGTAAGGATAGAAAAAAGACTTGATATATTTATATCAAGTCTTTTTCAATGGTTTTTATATTGTTAAAAACTATTCAATAATAGAGTCAACAACACCTGCACCAACTGTTCTACCACCTTCACGGATAGCAAATCTCATACCTTGTTCGATAGCTACAGGAGCGATAAGTTCAACTTCCATAACTACGTTATCACCAGGCATTACCATTTGACCGTCGAATTTGATTGAACCAGTTACGTCAGTTGTTCTGATGTAGAACTGAGGTCTGTAACCAGGGAAGAATGGAGTGTGACGTCCGCCTTCTTCTTTAGTCAATACGTAAACGTTAGCTGTGAATTTAGTGTGTGGGTGGATTGAACCAGGTTTAGCTAATACTTGACCACGTTGAATTTCAGTTTTATCAATACCACGAAGTAAAGCACCGATGTTGTCACCTGCTTGACCTTGATCAAGAGATTTTCTGAACATTTCAACACCTGTAACTGTAGTTT
>CAMDYM010000051.1 GCA_945910425.1 uncultured Candidatus Melainabacteria bacterium
ACGTAAATTGTTTTGTTTTTTATATCAACAAGCTCAATATCCCCGCCGTCTTTTTGAAGTTCCGGTGAAATTTGTGTTTCAATAACATTATTAACTTTCAAAATCCATTGGGTTGGAGTTAATTTTTCAATATCATTTTTTTGCTTGTTGTAATAAGTATCAATAATATCTTGAATTGCAGCTTTACATTTACCGCAAGCGCCGCCTGCTTTTGTGTAGTTTGTAACTTCTTCAACGGTTTTTAATCCGTTAATTTTAATTGCATCCCAAATTGCATTTTCGCTGACTTCAAAACAAGTACAAACCATTTTTTCTTTTTTCTCGGTTTTGTAGTGTTCGTCAAGTATTTCGTCTAAATCGATATACCCATCAGCACTGTAATTTTTTAAGGCATCTTCTAATGCTTCGTAACCCATAACAGAACAGTGCATTTTTTCGGGCGGTAAGCCTCCTAATTCGTCTGCTATATCTTTATTGGTAATTTTTCTGACTTCATCAACGGTTTTGCCGATAATCATTTCGGTCAAAATGCTTGAACTTGCGACGGCAGAGCCGCATCCAAATGTTTGGAATTTAGCGTCTGTTACTATATTATCTTTTATTTTCAAGTATATTTTTAATTGGTCCCCGCAGGTTAATGAGCCTGCAACGCCTACCGCATCCGCGTTATCAATAGAACCGACATTGCGAGGGTTTCTGTAATGGTCCATAACCTTCTCTGAATAATCCCACATAGTTTTTCCCTTTCTTACTTATAATATTTTAACTCAAAAATAATCAAATTTGTGTTATTTTAATTAAACTTTAATTATTTTTATTAAATATTACATTTTGTAACAAAAATCTCTTTAATATTAAAGATTCTGTCCCTTTGTACCGATAAACAGAATAATGGAAAACAATGACGGAAAGGACTAACTTATGGGAATGTCAGCATCACAGGCAAGGTTTTTATGTTTAACAGCCCGCAAAAGCAATGTTGAATTTGAGGGGCAACAGATTAACCAGCAAAGAACTTCATTATCCAACGAGTCAGGAAGCTACTACAGTGAATTATGTAATATGGTAGTTCCGACGCCTCCGTCTATTGATGACTTTACAAAAGTAACTTATACTTTTGACGATGGTGCTTTGACTAACACCATTACATCTATGATTGCAAAAGGCGGTAACGAATATTCTATCAGCTATATTCAACAGTGGCAGGATGATTATTCTATTGTTTCAGCTTCAACAAGTGTTGTTTCAAGAAAAGATGTTGGAACAGAAGGCAACACTTCTTATGAATACCGAATCGGTTCCGCATCTTTAAGAAAAATGGATGGACTTTTTGCAGGTAATATTGCATCAGAAGATATTCAAAATATGTCAGAAGAAGATTTTAAAGAATTTCAAGGTTCTGATTTTATTAAAAACGATAAATATTTGAGCACATTAACACAAAGTCAATTTGTCGATTTGATTGAACAGGAAAGCTATTATAAATCAATGCTTAATGAGAAAAACGGTACAAACGAAGAGTATTATGTACGTTATGTAAAAGATTCTCAAACCGGCGGTTATACTCCGTTTTTCTACAAATCTTCTGATATTGAAGGTGATGCTAATTATGAAGACGATAATCTTTCAGGAAGCTTGCCTTGCTATACAATTGGTAGTGCTACAAAAACCAAAGAAGTTTTAAATCAAAAAGGTATTGTTGAAAAAGATTCTACGGGAAGATATTTATCAATAACTTTGTTTGACAAAGATGATGAAGATAAACCGGGTATTCAATATAACTTGACTACAAATACTTCAACCGATGAAGAAGCTTATAACGATGCAATGAACAAATATAATTACGAACAGCATCAATATAATCAAAAAGTTCAGGATATCAATTCAAAAATAGAAATTGTTCAACAACAGGATAAAAGTTTAGAATTAAAATTAAAACAACTTGATACAGAAGAAAACGCTATCAATACCGAAATGGAAGCAGTTAAAAAAGTTGTATCCAAAAACGTTGAAAATACATTTAAAACATTTAATGCATGATAAAAAGGTCGGAATATTCTTCCGACCTTTTTATTATTTATTATTATATTTGATCTATGGAAATTGCTTTAACCCCCGCGTATCGGGCTTTATCCATAAGTTTTACCACTGCGCCGTGGGTTGATTCTCCGTCGGTTTGGATTAAGAGTCCGTCAGGATAATTTTTTATCTCCTGAGCTAAGACTGTTCCCAATATGTCAGGTGCAATCTCTTCATTATTTATGTAATACTTATCATTATGAGTTACTGTGATTGTTAAAATTTGAGGGTCGTCCTGAACTTGAGATTGTTCAACGTTTTCTGGGACGGTTAAACTTATGCCCTGTTTGTCAAGTAACGGAGCTATAACCATCATGATGATTAACAGTACCAGGAAAATATCTGTTAACGGTGTTATGTTGATTTCGTTAAATGTTTCTCTCATTATTCTTCTCCCTCTTGAGGAATATTAACCTGTGCATTTTTTTCTAACTCTTTTTGTTCTTTTTTGTTTAAAGGTTCACCTGCAACTACAAGTTTTTGATATTCGGCGTTTTGAGCAGCGTTCATAACATCCATTATGGTAGCACTTTTTACTGATTTATCAGCTTTTACGATAACTTCAGGTTTTTCTGAGTCACCTTTTAAGGCAAGCAGTTTATCTGTAAGTTGAGATGATTGAACATTTTCCCCGTTAACGTACATTGCGCCGTCTTTTGTAATCGAAACAGTTACCTTTTCATCTTCAATATTTATTCCGTTGTTAACTTCAGGCATGTCGACAGAATTATCCATAGACTGGAAAGACGGAGCGACAACCATCATTATGATTAACAATACCAAAAAGATATCTGTTAACGGCGTAATATTGATTTCATTGAACATTTTTTGTTTTTTGTTAGTAGAAAAAGCCATTTTATTTCACCTTACTGATTATAAAACTTTTGAAGACGGGTATTTAGCTTGCGGTTCAGCTTCCGAATCAACAAAACTTAAGAATAACAATTTGATAAGTTGGAAATCGTCTTCGTAGTGTTTAACAATTGATTGGAAAGAGTTGAAGAAAATAACCGCAACGATAGCAACACCAAGACCGAAAGCCGTAGCAATCAACGCAGAACCGATACCTGACATTACTTCTGTAGCCTGTCCCATTTGTCCTGAATTTGCCATATCTTTAAAAGTCAAAAGGATTCTGACAACTGTACCGAACAAACCTAAGAACGGTGCAACACCGCCGATTGTACCTAAAATTGTTAAATGGCTTTCGAGCTTTCTTGTTGCAAGTGCTGCTGAGATATCAAAAGAGCGGGAAAATCCGTTTCTTTGTTCTGAGAAAATTCTTACGGCTTCTTCAATAACTTCTCCGATAACGCCGCCGCATCTGATTGCAATATTTTGAGCTGCTGACAGGTCGTTTTTAGATAATACGGAGTTTAATTCTCTCATATAAATCGTAATATCTCTTTGGTTTTTCTGGTAGAATGACCATTTGCTGATTACAACACCCAATACCAAAATTGAGCAGACAAATATTGGTAATAAGACGGGCCAGTCCATTTTAATTGACTCTAATAATAATTCCATAGTTTTTTATCCTCACTTTTGTAATAACTCTACTTAATATTTTGTTGCTCCAAATACATTGTAGTCAAATGTAAATTGGATATCGATGCTTTGTCCTTTAAATTCAGGCGGCAGCGGTCTGAACGGAGCTGCTAAATGAACTGCATTTAATGCTGCTTTATCCGCGTTCGGAAGACCTGATGATTTAAACACGCTGCAAGATAAAAGTCTTCCGTCTTTTGCAATCTTGAATAAAAGAACAACACGTTTACTTTCGTTACCTTTTGGCGGATCCCAGTTCATTTTAATTCTTCTTTGAAGTTCTCTCATGTATGGTCCGAAATCAGGTTCTCTTATAGCGTCAATTCCGGGACGACCTCCTCCGCCTCCAGGGTTTCCTCCGCCTGAGCCTGAACCTGAGCGTCCGCTTCCTGTACCTGTTCCTGAGCCTGTTCTGCCTGAACCTGAGGCTAAACGATTACCTGAGCCGTTTCCGATAGGAGCCAGTGTCGGGTTCGGTGAATGAGTACCTGAGCCTGATGAACCTCCTGTTTTTGAAGTCCCGGAGCCGCTAATCGGTCCCGTTGCGTATTGTCCGGCTTTTGTTCCTCCTGGTGGTACAGGGACTCTAAACGGACTTCCTGTTGGTTTTGTAACGGTTTTTGGTGTCATTGCAGGTCTAACTGATGGTCTTGCCGTCGGAGGCTGCGGACGTGCCGCTTGAGGTTTTTGTACAGCCTGCTGCGGGGTCGGGGACGGATGAACATTTTTTTGCGGAGTTGTAACCGTTTGGGTCGGTTTTGCTGTCGGCTTTTGGGTTGCACTCTGTGTTATTTTGTTCATTAAAGACTGTTTTTTTGGAGCAGGGGATGGTGAAGGTGATGATTGCTGCGTTTTTTTCGCAGGTGCTGTTGAAGGCATTGAAACAGGTTTTTTAGGATCATTTATCCCGCCTGTTCTTGAATTTTTATCTGCTCTGTTTTTAGTGTTCATGTCTTTTGGTTTTTCTTCTCTGTCAACCAGAACGAACTCTATATCATTTACTTTTGGTTTCGGTTTGTCAAAAAGGTGTAATGTTATTCCAAAAAATGCCAGTATTGCAACTAATGCCCACAATGAAAATATTGTTACAAAGTGAACGCTTGTTGAAATCTTTATACCTTTATCTAAAGGTATTGAAATTTTATCTTCTCTTGTAACGGCAGGCATTTGAAAGCTGTCTCTGTCAGTTTTTAACAGTTCTTTTGTTGAATTACTTTTATTTTCTGTATATTTTCCTAATATTGACATTTTATTCCCTAACAACAAATATTTACTCTTATTTGTTAATAATTCTATTAAAAATCATTAATAATATTATTGCCCGAATGACTTATTCTCCGGGTTAACAGTAATTGGCTGGGTTAAAATAAGTTCTAATGCTGCGTTTGCAGGAATTTCTACATCAGCTCCTTTATCCCAGATAGATTTAACAAGTCCTCCGCCTGCACCTACTGCTGTAGCTAAAGCTGTTCCTCTGCCTACGTTGCCGCCTGCTAAAGGCGAAATAATAACTCCTGTTAAAGCTCCTGCACCTGCGCCTACTGCGATATCTTTTGTGTAGTCTTTTGCTACATCAAGTTTTGTCCCACCAATAAGCGTGCCTGTGTAATCATCGGTTTTTATTACCGCTGAAATCGGAACATTTAAGCCTGTAGGTGTAATAATTTGAGTAAATCTTAAAGTTAATTTACCGTTCAAGCTGCCGTGTTTTGCTTTTGAAACTTCGATAACAGAACCGTTTACAGTACTGCCTGCGGGGGCAACTCTTGAACCGTTATAATAAAAATCAGAACCTAACACCATTGTAACATTTTGTCCTGTTACAGCAGATTCTGAGCTGACAGGAGTTGTCATAACAGCTTTAAATGTTTGACCTGCCGGAACTGTTACAACGCTTCCTTTTAGTGTGTTGTTATTCAGCTTATAATTTTCTGTACTGTAATATGACGGATTATAAGTCGGAGTCTGTGTGTTTTGCTGATAATTAAAGTTTTGAGCCGCAAAAGCACTTGGTGAAAATGCTAATAATGCTGCAATAATATATATTTTTTTCATTAATTTATATCCCCTTTTCCCTAAAGCCCTTTTATATTTTATATTGTACATTATATAAAAGTTTTGTCAATTATAATTTCTATAAGTGGATAAGTTAATAAGTTCGCTACTGTTAAAACAAATTTGACAAGTAGGAAATCCTTTTATAATATAGTAAGTATAAAAATATCTTATATAATCTGAAAAAAGGAGAGAAGAATGAAAAAGTGTAGTAAAATGCCTGAAATTCAATCATGGCTTAGAAATTCGGGGGGGGTAACCTTTTAGATTTTTCTCCTGTCGACAAATGTAACGTCATTCCGGACTTGATCCGGAATCTATCCAGGCTAATTAAATACCCCTTCCGGGAAGAAGCAGCATTTACTCTTGCGGAAACTTTAATAACCCTTGGTATAATCGGGGTTGTTGCAGCTATAACTATTCCGAATTTAACCGCAGCGTGGCAAAAACGTCAAACCGTAACAGGTTTAAAAAATGTTTATGCTCAATTACAAAATATGGTTAAGTTATCTGAAATAGATAACGGACCAATGGACGGTTGGGAGTTTCCTGACGGTGATTCTGATAAAGAGACCGAGTTTCTTAAAAAATATTACTTACCGTATTTATCAGGTGCAACCTTAACAACTTATAATAAATTAGAGCCGTTAATAAGAGCTGAATTTCAACAACAAGGTGGAGCTCAATTAGGACAGATATATAGAAATCCTATTATTTTAAAAAACGGCACAATTATATCTATATTTACACACATTACATTAATCGGTAAGAGTATGAGTAATCGGAGCAGGAGCAGTAAGGATAATTATTTGCTGGTCGCCTGCGGGAATTCTTGTATGGGTTCCCATACTGCGCCTTCCGCCCGGTCGGATTTGAAGGGTTGCACTTCTGTGGTTCCAGGAAATCCCCTGGAATTTACTCTGGTAGTGCGGCATTTTAACCCAATCGGCAGGCGGTGTAAGTTCGCCGCCTATAAGGTTATCATTTGAGGTGTAAATATAACCTTTCATCGGGATTTCAAACCCGTCAGGAAGTAAAAGTTTTGTTATTTTAATCTTCATTGATGCGTTTGTCCCGATTACAGGTTCGTTAATTTTTTCGATATATCCGAAAAATTCGGTATTTCTCGGGATTATGTTTGTTTCATACATAAACAAGTCGCTTGTTGAGATGAATTTTAATTTGTAACCTTCTGGGCAGGTTTCCGTTGATATTTCCTGAGTTGTTATTACAGGAATAAATGAGCCTGTCGGGAGTACGATTTCATCATAATCTCGCATTTCAAACTCTATTTTTTCCATTTCATGTGCGGGTGTGTATGTTTGATTGAGAAGTGTAAAACTTATCAATGCCAATATTATTAACAAAAATCTCATAGTTTTTATTATAACAGTTTTTTTGATTAT
Organism: uncultured Candidatus Melainabacteria bacterium; assembly: GCA_945910425.1. Lineage (GTDB taxonomy): Bacteria > Cyanobacteriota > Vampirovibrionia > Gastranaerophilales > Gastranaerophilaceae > Zag111. The sequence continues at coordinate 7,089 of CAMDYM010000051.1, forward strand.
ATCAAGCGGAGTGATATTGCAAAATAAACAAAAATTTGTTATATTTATAAAACAAGGAGAGCTTTTATATGGAAAAGATTAGTTACACGCTTACGCAGGAAGATTGTAAGGATTATGTCAAATTTCAGTATAAACTTCCGAGGATTAAAAAATTTATTATGAAATCCTATATACCGTTCTGGGTTATAGGGAGTGTGTTTGTTGTAATCTTTTTGTTACCGTTATTTATTAATCTTTTTACAGGGCTTAAATATTTAATGAGCGAAGGTGGTATGTCCTTTTTTAAGGCGTTAACTGATTTTCAAATGGTTGAATTTTATAAGGGTGCATTAGTATATTTTGTACGCACCGTATTGCCCTTTATTGGAATGTGGCTTGCAATGTTTTTTATAACTTGGTCTATCGGTGCAACAGACGCTTTTTCTATTTCGTCAAAACGAGTATTTAAGATGCTTGAGGGTAGAGCCTTAGATGCTGAAATAGAAGTACAAGAAGGCGGACTTAGTATGAGTGGGAAAACAGCTTCAACTTTTATGGAATGGGGCGGGATTGTTGATATTCATTCAACTCAAAATACTTTTTTACTTTTTGTAGGTGATTTTCAGGCAGTAATTGTTCCAAAAAGAGCTTTTGAAACCCCTAAAAAAGCTGATGAGTTTTTCAATTTTGTTAATGAAAAAGTTAAGGCTGCTAAAACTAAACAGGAATAGCTTTTATATAATCAATCACTTCTAAAATCTTATTGTAGTTATCTTCAAGAACCAGTACCCCTCTAATTTTTGAAGCGTTTTTGATGCCTGCAATGTAATATGGGTAAAATTTGCGGAAGAATTTTATGCCGACAGATTCTCCGCGAAGTTTTATTTCTTCATCAAGATGAGTTTTCATCATTTCAAGTTTTTCTTCAAGCGTCGGTGGTGGTAAGTTTTCACCTGTTTTTAAGTAATGTGCAACCCTTCCGATAAGTGTCGGATCTCCTAAAATTCCTCTTCCGATTGCAATCCCGTCAGCCTTACTTTGCTCAAGACATTCAACGGCACTTTCAACAGATATAATATCACCGTTTGCAAAAACCGGGACATCTACATTTTCTTTAAGTTCGCGGATTTTTCTCCAGTCGGCTTTCCCTGCGTAAAACTGGGAACGGGTTCTTCCGTGAATTGTTATAAATTCTGCGCCTGCTTTCTGCATTTGCTGACCAAATTCTACAAAATTCATATCATCTGCGGTATATCCAAGTCTAAACTTTACGCTGACAGGTTTATCGGTTCCTTCTTTGACTGCCTTAACCAAATCCGCTGCAAGTGAAGGATTTTTCATTAAAGCTGCGCCGTCTTGCCCTTTAACTACTTTATTAACGGGGCAGCCCATATTTATATCAATCATATCAGCAAATTGGGTTAAATACTGTGCGGCTCCTCGCATTAAATGCGGTTTATGCCCGTTAATCTGGTAAACTATCGGGTGATGAGTTTCATCAAGCTTGGTTATTTCTGTTCTTACGTTTTGTGCCAGAAATTCAGAACTTATCATCTCTGTTGTTAAAAGTGCATCAGGTGCGTATTTTCTTACCATTGAGCGCAGGACGTAATCAGTTATTCCTGCCATTGGGGCAAGTGAAACTTTACTTTGTATTAAGTTTTTTACTCTATTTTGCATATTCCTTTAATTCTTCGGCGCGGGTTTTTGCATATTGCTTATACTCATCATCCTGAACATCCGAGTTTGCGTAAGCCGTATAATACGTGTATGCCTCTTTGTATTTTCCCAGCGCATCATAATCCGATGCTATTAAATAATTACAGATAGTAAAATCCTTATTTAAATCATAAGCTTTTTTCAAATCTGCAATTGCTTCATTGCGTTTTTCCTTCGCATCATAAATCATACCACGATAATAAAGTGCGTACGAGTTTTTGGAGTCTTTTGCTAAAACCTGATTAAATTTTACCAGACTTTCATCGTAGTTATTCGCATCATACAGTGCGATTGCATCATTGAGCAGGTTTGAACTTTCCATTTCATCTATTGATTTTAAATATTCAATTGCTTGTGTGTTATTTTTATTAAATGCAACGGCTTTTTGAAGATATTCTTTTGTGCTTTTGTAATCTTCATTTTCGCCGTAAAGGCAGGCAATAGCGTATGCTATATCAGAATCAACAGGTTTAAGTTCAAGTGCTTTTTTATAATATTCAATAGCTTTTTGTCTGTTTCCCATTTCCTGGTATGCGCCGGCAATTCCAAGCATTGTGTCTGCTGTCGCAGGTTTTATTGCAAGATAACTGTTTATTGCCGCTTGGTAATCCTTATTTTCAAAAGCTTTAGCTGCAATAGTCAGTTGATTGTCGGTTTTCATTGATGAAATATTTTTTAAAGTTGCCCCGATTGTTGATTCATTCGGGAACCTTATTTGAGCTGACTGTAATGTTTTTAAAGCATCATCAAATCTGTTATCTTGAGCCTGAGCCAGTGCCATATTTACATACATTTCAGGAACCGTTGAGTTTGATTTTATTGCAGATTGATACATATATAATGCATCATTAATTTTTCCGTTTTTATGTAATTCGATTGCGTAATCATATAAAACTCCTGACGGATTGGCATCTGCTGTTAAATTTGTGTTGACGTATTGTACAAATTCTTGAAGCGGCATAGTCTTTTTTGCGTTTTCAATCATTTGGGTTTTTAAATAATCATTTGTCGGGTCAAGCGCCAATACTTTTTGAAACCCTTCCTGGGCAAGTTTATTATCCCCTAATTTGTCATGGCATTGCGCTCTATACAATAAAGCGTTTACGTTGTTCGGGTAAAGTATTAATACTGATTCATAAGCTTTTATCGCGGTTCTGTAGTCACCCTTTTGCTGATATAATGTGCCTGCGTTAATTCTTGTATTAATGTTAGACGGATCAAGTGATTCGGCTTGTCTATAATAATTTAAAGCTTCATCAAGTCTGCCTTCTTTTTGTAAAATAGCGCCTAAATTAGCATTTAGGTTAGCATTGTTTGGAGTTGAAGCTACTTTTTTGCTAAATGTACGTTCAAGTGTGTATAAAATATCTTTATTATCAGCATTAACCCTTTCAAGTACATAGCTGTACTCTTTTAAGGCATCATCCGAGTTTCCCTGATTATCCAAAATCTTGGCGTAAGCAAGTCTTAAATTTAAATCAGACGGGTTAACAGAAATTGATTTTTTATAGTATTCGGCAGCTTTTGGTTCGTTGCCTAAAATTTTCATAATATCCCCGACTTGTTCAAAACTTTTTGCCTGCAAGTCTTTACTGCCTAACGCCTGGTTAAATTCGTAAGCTGCGGCAGGAAAATTTCCTTCAGCTCGAAGTTTTTTTGCTGTATTAAATCTGTTTTCTGATGAAATATCATAATCAATAGCATCAAGACAAATATCTAAATATCTTTCAATTTGGTCAATTTTTGAACCCGGGGTTCTTGAATTTGGGTAGTAAAGGAGATAAAACAAAGCACTTCTATAGTCATTAGCAGCTTTTTCCCAGTTTTTAGATTTTGCATATTCAGCTCCTCTTGCAAGGTAAGAGTTAATAAGTCCGATTCTTGCTGATGTATCAAGGTAGTTTATCCTTAGCGCACTTTTAAATTCCGTGATTGCTCCCGAGTATTGATATTGCGTTAAATAATTTTGCCCCAAATCAAAATGTTCTCTAAAATCAGCAAATGCAATCCCGTTTAATAAACATAATATAACTGATAGCTTAGCAAAAGTTGACAATGAATTTTTCATGTTTGCTCCCTTTTCTTGATACTATTCTATTATAATATGTTTTCTATGTATATACACAAATGACTAATTGTAAAATTTTTTTATATAAAACTAAAAGAGTAAGATAGCATGATTACCTTACTCTTTGAATTTCTTTTTTAATTAATATTTAGACATTAAAATCATTTACGGAAATAAAACTGAGACATTCGTCAAATAGAGTTTGAATCGGAATTTCTATCCCTTCAACCCCCGAATAAATCTTTTCATTCATTGTGCCCATCATCATTTCACTTTCTGAAATTGTTTTCATACTTAATACTCCTTATTTAATTTTACTGTCGGGTAAATATCCTTTAATCTCAACAGTTTATATGTCGGCAAAATTTTTGAAAACTTTAGATGAAATTTAAATAAATTTACAAAAATTTAGCTAAATAGTATATATGATTGATATCTGGCATGTTACAAAAGTTAACAAAAGGCGAATTTAACACTATAGCTTTATTTTATTTTCGTGTTATTATGAACCTGTAGGTACACTTTAATTAACATAGGAGATACAACAATAGCTAACGATACCAGATCCAATAAGGATAAAGATAAAACAATAATGAACGAACGTATACGTTCAAAAGAAGTAAGATTAATTGATGAAAACGGAACAAATCATGGGGTCGTCCCGACATCTAAAGCCTTAGCAATGGCAGAAGAAGCAGACTTGGATTTAGTATTGATAAGCCCTAATCAAGCTCCGCCTGTAGCAAAAATTTTAGACTACGGAAAATATAAATATGAGCTTGCAAAAAGAGCAAAAGAAGCTAAGAAGAAACAGCATGTTGTAGAAATTAAAGAAGTAAAAGTCCGTTATAAGATAGATGTGCATGATTATGAAGTACGTCTAAAAAGTGTAAGAAAATTTATTGCTCAAGGTAATAAGGTTAAGATAGTAGTAATGCTTCGCGGAAGAGAAATGCAGCATTCAAATTTGGCGTTTGAACTGGCAAACAGATTTCTTGCGGATTTGGAAAACGATCCTATACAAGTTGAGAAAAAACCTCAATTGGAAGGTCGTAACGTAACATTGTATTTGGTAGGTCAATCTTCATAAAAGAAAAGTCTTGACATTTAACATTGAGCAGGTATTATAAAGAACGTAGCCAACATGGTTACAGGAATTAAAATACTAGCCGCAATAGCTCAGTTGGTAGAGCAAGGGACTGAAAATCCCTGTGTCCTTGGTTCAATTCCGAGTTGCGGCACCATTTGAAAGATAATAATAACGAGGGTTTTAGCCCTCGTTTTATTTTTGTAAAAATCTTGTTGATTACAAAATTCTTGTTATTTTTATTATAACTGGATATAAATTGACTTGCAGTTTGAAAAAATATGTCAGATAAAATATTATTTGACTTGAAGTTTGAGAAAAAGTGGCAGATGAAAGGAGAAATTGTTGTCGCATTAGTAAATGCGACCTACATAACTTACCTGTTCTTAAAGGCATTCACGCCGTCAAAAAATTCATCCTCGTAAAATTACACAAATTTTGCACAGTACCCTCCCGCAATTACCGCAACCACTCCGACAATAAGGCTTAACACAACATATAAAAGTGCCTGCAAAAAATGTTGCCTCAAAATCATCTCATATACTTCCAGCGAAAATGTGCTGAATGTCGTAAGCCCCCCGCAAAACCCGACAGTCAAAGCCAATTTCAACGAACTGGACATCTCGGGTTTTGCCGTAAACAGAACAAACAGGAACCCCAATACAAACGAGCCGAGAATATTTACCCCAAAAGTTGCATAAGGCATGTCAACAACAGGCAAGAGCCTCACCGCAAAAAGCCCCGTAAGGTATCGCAACACCGCCCCCGTGCCACCTCCAATAAATATTGAAATAATGTTTGTCGAAATTCCGCTAATCATGATTACTGTATGATTATAGCATATAATTATATATTTTTTTGTCATAATCCTTAATATAGCGCGTAGGGTGCAATTTTTGCACCAAAAAACTGTTATGTAATGTGAATTTACTAATTCGACAAAATTTTCCCACAACTCG
>CAMDYM010000052.1 GCA_945910425.1 uncultured Candidatus Melainabacteria bacterium
TTTAAAATTTATCATTTTATGTGTCAGACATTTTAATTTTAAATGTCTAATTACAGCTAGAGTCTTACTGATGCGGTATGGCGCGTAAGCGCCTGATGAGGTAGTTTGTTTTTGACAAAAACAAACTACTTTCGAGTCGATTCTGCCTAACACGTTACTACAAAAAAGAGAACCTTACGGTTCCCTTAATTTAGTGGTGGGCGTGAAGAGACTCGAACTCCCATGCTTTCGCACTAGTTCCTAAGACTAGCGTGTCTACCATTCCACCACACGCCCTCGTGCAGTAAAATTACTTTATAATAAGCATTACAAAATGTCAAGCAGATAGCAAAAAATATTTTTACGACTGTTTATGTTAATATAAATGAACAGGGATATATTATGCAAATTAACAAAATTCAGTTAAACAAACCTCAAGCTATATTAATTTACCCAAAATATAATAACTCAACTTTCAAGCTATCTTCTAAATCATCAGAAATATCAATAGACAGATTTGAGCGAAACACTGCTGTAAAGAAATCTCCTGTGTTTACGGGTAATTCTATATATGAAAAATGTATCATTAGATTTTTAAAAAACAAATGTTATCAGCGCTCAATCAAAGCTTCAAGAAGGCTATACACAAAACTTGACAGCTCACTGGAAAATATTACCGAATTAGTACAAATTCCTGTATCAAATAAAGAAAGTATCAATGCATTTGATATCAATCCCAATAATGCTAAAAAATATATTATATTTCTACATGGATTTTCACAAAATATAACAAGTAACCAACCATTATACAAAGCTTTATCAAAAAGCAATTACGGTATTCTTGCTATAGATTACAGAAGTTATGGCAGAAACAAGATGTCAAAACACATTAAAGAATCCGATATTGCACAAGATACCATTTCGGCATTAAAACACCTTAAGGAAAAAGGGATTGAAGAAGTCGGAATTATTGGACACAGCTTCGGAGGATATTTGGCTGCAAAAGTTTCAAATACTCATAATATCAGTTTTCAAGTTCTTGTTGCTCCTTTATTATCATTAGAATTCTGGTTAAAAAAAGTATTAAAACATCCGAAAAAATACAAACACGAAATGAATATGATAAAATATATTCCAAAATTTAAAGACCAATACTCCAAAATTTTTAATATAACAGAACATATTGCAACTAACCGGACACCAACATATGTTGTTCAGTCAAAATTTGACAGATATGTTCGAGCTGAAAAAGTAACAAAGTTAACAAAACTAATTCCGAACCTAAAAACTTATACTCTTATACCTAGCGGCGGACACAGAATGAATGACGAAAAAATCAAAGAAATAAGCCGTATTATTCAAAATTTGTAAAAGGTTTGTGTTTGTGAGATAATAATAAATACAAAGGGGATTAGGGCTTATTATGGAATATAAATTAAAAGATACATTATCAAAAGATGCTTTTAGATATGGGTATTTAGTCGGGAAAATTGCACCGTTTTTAAAACCGCATTTGCCAAGAATTATAGTTAATATGCTGGTTGCAGTTCCTTTGGGACTTTTAGATGCTGTTGTAGCTTACGCCCTAAAGCCTTATATGGATTGCGTAATTAACGGTAAAACTTGGACTATCGGAAGCTTTACGGTAGAACAAAGTCTTTTGGCTACAATTATTCCGTTTGGTATTGTTCTGTTTGCGGTTATTCAGGGATTGTTAAAATATACTAACAACTATTTGACAGATTGGACAGGTAATAAAATATCAAATTCTTTAAAAGTCGAATTATTCAGAAAACTTACATCGCTGGATTCTAAATTCTACGACATAAATTCTTCAGGGCTTGTTCTTACAAGATTCTTAACCGACCCTGAAACAGCTTCAAAAAATATTATTAATACTATAAAAAGTTTTATCATGACAATATTTGGAATTGTCGGACTTGTTACGGTATTACTGTACAACTCCTGGAAACTTGCAATAATCGGTGTCGGAATTATGGCTATTGCAATAACTCCGGTTACTCTTATCAGAAAAAGGATTAAAAAAGTATCTAATGCGACAATGGTTGTCGGCGGAGATATGACGACAAACTTTAATGAAACTTTTGCAGGGAACAAGATTATGACAGCCTACAATCTTCAACACCAGCAAAATACAAAATTTGAAAACCAAATCAAAAAACAATTTGACTTAACAATTTCTCTAACAAAACGTGTCGGTTGGATGTCTCCGATTATGTATTTTATTTGTTCAATAGGTATAGCACTTGTAATGTTTTACGGAAACCACCTGATTATTAATGGAGAAATGACCGCAGGAAGTTTTGCATCGTTTGTAACGTCACTTTTACTGCTTTATAAACCTGTAAAAGATTTAGGCAGAACATTAACTGACCTTCAAACAACATTTGTAGCATTAGGCAGGGTATTTGAGTTATTTGATCTTGTTCCGCATATAAAAAATTGTCACAACCCGAAAACTATGACAGGTCTAAATAATGCTATTGATTTTGAGAATGTTAATTTTGAATATGAAGAAAATATACCTGTATTAAAAAATCTTAATTTACATATAGAAAAAGGTGAAACTATAGCTCTTGTCGGGAATTCAGGCGGAGGTAAAAGTACAATAGTAAACCTTCTTCCAAGATTTTATGATATTAAATCAGGCTCAATAAAATTTGACGGAGTTGATATCAAAGAGTTTGACATAAGCTCATTAAGAGATAATATTTCATTCGTTTTTCAGGATAACTTCTTATTTTCAGGCTCAATAAGAGAAAACATTTTAATGGGAAAACCTGAGGCAACAGAAGAAGAAATTCAAAATGTCATAAGAATGGCACATCTTGATGAGTTTTTATCGACATTAGAAAGCGGAATTGATACTTACGTAGGTGAGCGCGGAGCGTCATTATCAGGCGGGCAAAGGCAAAGGGTTGCAATTGCCAGAGCAATGATAAAAAATGCACCAATTGTAATCTTAGATGAAGCAACATCCGCACTTGATAATGAATCAGAAGCAATTGTACAAAAAGCACTTGATAATTTAATGCAAAATAAAACAGTATTTGTCATAGCACACAGACTTTCAACAATAAGTAATGCAAACAGAATTGCGGTAATCAACGAAGGTGAACTTATAGAACTGGGGACTCATAATGAACTTATAAATATCCCAAACGGTAACTACAAGCATCTTTATGAAATGCAGTTTAAAAATCAGGAACAAGCTTTACTAAATTAATATTAATTTACAAATAAAGCAATTTTACCTGACAAATTTTCTTTATATAAATATAGGGGAAATTAGACAGGGAACATGGCAAATATTTTTACTAAGAATTTAATAAGTTGTTCTTACGCGCCAACATTTGGATATAACGGATTTTTTGCATATAACTTTGCGCCTATGCAAATGACAATGCCAACGCCTATGCCGTTTTTTAATATAGGTAGCAGCTATATTATGCCGCAGCAAACATCAGGCAATATCTTCACAAGAAGAATGTATCGTGCGCTTTATAACACAGGAGGCGGAAGCAGTCCAAAAATAAATAATACTCCGCAAAAAACAAGCGAAACAAAATCAACCGCTGACGTAAAAAAGGTAGAAAAACCTAAACCAAAGCCTAAAGCTAAAGTTCAGCATAAAGTAACAACACCTGTGTCGAGAGATTTACGAGCAGATTTTACGAATACGGCTTACCAATATATGGGATTTAATGAAGCTGACGGCTCATCCCGAATTATTTCAAAAAGCGGTGAATGGTGCGCAGACTTTATTAAATACGTTATCAACGAAACTTATAGAGATAAAGGATTAACTCCGCCAACCTCCGATTTAAGAATAGAACCGGGATTACCGCATTTACGTGTTGAAAACATCAAACAATGGGGAATCAGGCATGGTAACTATTTATCAGTAGCCCACAAATCAAACAAAGCTCAAACAATAGCAGAAAAAGTCAAAAAAGGTGACATAATAATTCTGCGAGAAAACGGAGCTTCTCACACTGGATTTGTAACAAAAGTCTACTCAGACGGCTCTTTTGATTCAATAGAAGGAAATCGTGATGACAGGGTTAAAACAGCTCACTATAAAGCTTCAGACCCAAGCCTCAGCGGATTTGTTCAATTGAAATCTTAACATTTTGTTCTAACTCTTCAAGTGTTGAATTGTTATAAATAACTACATCGGATTTTTTAACTTTATCTTCTTGCGGCATTTGAGCAGCCATTCTGAGTTTTGCATACTCTTTTGTATAATTATTTCTTTTTATTAGCCGTTTTAAACGAATTTTATCATCTGCATATATAAACAGAATTTTATCAAACAAATCCGTCATCTCTGCTTCAAAAAGCAACGGAATTGCGACAAACATCAAATCATCAGACGAGTTAAAAAATTCATTTATTTTTTCTCTTAGAGTCGGATAAAGAATATTTTCAAGTTTTTTTCTCAAATCAGGATTGTTAAAAACAAGTGTTCCCAACTTTTCTCTAGAGATTTTACCGTCTTCAAAAACATCGTATTTTACGAACTCTTCGGAAACTTGAGGAAGCTCACCCAAAAGATTATGACAAACCTTATCGGTATCTAAGACACTATAGCCATTTTTTTTCAAAATAGCTTCAACTGCGGATTTTCCGCTTGCAATATTACCGACAAGTGCAACCTTAAGCATTTTTCTGAGAAATCCTGTTTAAAAAGTTTTTCAAATCTTTAATTTGACCGGGTTTAATAGGTTTAAACTCTCCGCGTTTTAACCCAGTTAAATCTAAAGTTGCATGGCGGGTGCGTTTCAAAGTCACAACTTCATAACCTAAACACTCAAACATCTTACGAATTTGTCTGTTTAGGCCCTGATACAGAACAATTTCCATAACTGTATGATTATTATCGACTTCTAAAACGTCAACTTCCGCGTAAGCTTTTTTACCTTCCTCTATTTCAATACCTTTATACATAGCATCAATATCGTTTTGGGTAATTTTTCCGTTAATTGATACTCTATAGAATTTTGGAACCTTAACAGACGGGTGAGTAAGTTCATTTATTAAATCCCCGTCATTTGTTAGGATTAAAAGTCCTGTAGACTCTCTGTCTAAACGTCCGACAGGCTTAAGATGATGAAGGTTTTCGGGCAATAAATCATAAATAGTCTTTCTACCCTTTTCATCATCCGCTGATGTAATATAACCGGCAGGCTTATAAAACCTGTAATATTCATGTTTAACAGGATGAATCATTTTTCCGTTTACAAAAACTTTATCTTTTCGCCCAACAGAAAAACCCAGTTCTGTAACTTTTTTCCCGTTAACCATAACTGCGCCTGACTCAATCAATTCATCGGCTTTTCTGCGGGAACAAAGCCCTGATGAGGCTATATATTTATTTAAACGAGTGTCGGGCATTTTAAAACCTCATTAAAAGAATTTGCAAGAACATCAGGCATTCTTCTGTATAATTTACCGTCATTTGAAATTGCAACAACGACAACATCAGCTTCTATAAACGTTTTACCCGTTTCTTTTGACTTAATTGATTGTTTAAAAGTAACAGAAAATCCTTTAAACTCAGAAATTTCAGTTTCAATAATCATCTCATCTTCAAGTCTTGCAGAAGATTTATACTTAACATTAAGATTAACAACAGGGAGCGTAATATTTTGGCTAACCAAATCATTAATTTTATGCCCCATCATTTCGCAAAGCCCGACTCTGCCCATTTCAAGCCATCTTAAATAAGAACCGTGCCAAACAACACCGTATGCGTCAGTGTCTGAATAAAATACTTTTTGTTCAAATATATGTTTCATCATAAGCTGATTATACCATTAATAATATATTTTCATGTATAATTATTTTATGGATAAAAAAATTTCAGAAAAAGTTATTAACCGATTAACGCTGTATCACTGCATTTTGCAGGATTTTATAAACAAAGGCAACGAATATATTTCAAGTAAACAAATCGCAACACTTCTAAAAATAGATGATTCTCAGGTGCGAAAAGACATTAATTTACTTAATAACTCAGGCAAATCCAGAGTCGGATATATTGTAAAAGAACTAAAAAAATCTATCGAAACGAATTTAGGTTTTGCCAAAACAAAAAAAGCTTACATAATAGGAGCCGGGAACTTAGGAATGGCGCTTGCAAAATACGATAACTTTACAAGCTACGGACTGAATATAATAAGCCTCTTTGATAACGACAAAAGAAAAATCGGAGGCGAAATTAATAATAAAACAATTTTGAATATAGAAGATTTACCAAAATTCACAAAAGAACACGGTGTTGAAATTGCGATATTGACAGTTCCTGGGCAACATGCTCAAGAAACTGCCGATTATATCGTAAAATCAAATATTAAATACATTTGGAACTTCACACCGACAGTTCTTGATGTGCCCGAAAACATTCAAGTCTGGAATGAAAACCTTATGGGTAACTTTTTACAGTTTACTTATAATATTTAAATTAGTACCCGAGTTTTTTCAAATCAAACACCTTGTTATGTTTTAAAATATAATACCCCCTTTATTTATTAAAGGGGGTACTTAAAAACTCATACTATCTTACGCTGTCCATATCACTATTACTTGGGACATAGTATTGAAATGTATCAGGTCCGTTATCAGGGAATACTAGGAAGAACGGTTGATTTTGTCTAATTAAACCACTGTTACCTTTAAATGTTGCAGGGTATTGTTTATCAATATTAAGGCTTTCGTCCTGATAGTTGACATAACTTACAGGAACAAAAACAAATCCGCCGTTTTGAGGAACCACTTTACCTGTAACCTGGAAACCTTGAAATAACATTAAATCATAATCAAGTCTTGTATTAGCATTCATCTGAACGCGAAGTACTTGTGGAGGATTAGCTGTTTGAAAATCATCCAACGCAGTAACCTGAACTGTCTTAGCTTCTACATTCTGCATAAATAAAACTGATAATACCAGTAGTAAAAATGCCATAAATAATTTTTTCATAAGTATATTACTCCTTTTTATTGTCTTTATCTTTCTTTAAATTTTTATCGGTACTTGAAAACTTCATAAAAAAGTTTTGATTAGCATTGATATACAAATCTTCACCTTTTTCGGCGTAAGAAAACGGACTTGCTTCGTAAACAGACTTAGCAGAAGATTTAAGCCTGTTACCTTCTTCGTTTTGAACTGCGCCTTTTACAGCAGTAACACCCATTGAAAGACCTTTAATAAAATGATTTCCGACACTTAAAGCCGCATTTTTTGCCAGTCCGCCTTTATCAACAGGTTTTGTATATTTAGCTATAATGTTCGAATCCAGATTTTGAGTATTACCGTCTAAATCTGTATAAGTTACAGGTTTAAACGAGAAACCCGCATCTCTTTTAAGTCTTTTCGGGCTGATAACATCAACCAAATCCCCATTCAAAATAATTCCTGAATCAAGGATTTGCATATTTTTCAGTTCCAGCGGTTCAATAAGCTTTACCGAGATTGTTTTCGGAGGCTCTGCTGTTGAAAAATCATTCAAAGACATCACCTCAACTATTTGAGCGTACGTTTTTGCAAACATACCCGATAATACTATTAAAAAAACAAAATAAAAATTTTTTTGCCTCATAACAGTAATCCTTTTCTCTAAAACATAATAACAAAATTTTCAAAAAAAGACAATATATCAGTAAAACTAAGATTTTTTAAGATACTTAGCCAAATATTCACCTGTATAAGAATCTTTACATTTTGCTACTTGAGCAGGCGTCCCTTGAGCAACAATACGACCGCCGTCAACCCCGCCTTCAGGACCCAAATCAATAATATGGTCCGCAATTTTGATTAAATCAAGGTTGTGTTCAATCATAAGTATTGTATTTCCCTGATCGGCAAGTGCATGAAGAATTTTTGCCAATTTATCCAAATCAGCCCAGTGTAAACCGACTGACGGTTCATCAAGCAGGTATAAAGTTTTGCCCGTAGAGCGTTTGTTAAGTTCAGAAGCCAATTTAATTCTTTGCGCTTCGCCGCCAGATAAAGTTGTTGCACTTTGCCCAAGTTTCATATAGTCTAAACCAACATCATTTAAGGTTTGTAATTTATTTTTTATCGCAGGAATGCTGTCAAAAAACTCTAACGCTTCTTTAACACTCATATCAAGTACATCAGCAATAGTTTTACCTTTATACTTAACTTCAAGAGTTTCTCTGTTGTATCGCTTACCTTTACAAATATCACATTTTACGTAAACATCAGACAAAAAGTTCATCTCGATTTTTACAAGCCCGTCACCCTTACATGCCTCACATCTTCCGCCTTTGACATTAAAACTAAATCTTCCCGGCTTGTATCCGCGGACTTTGGATTCATTTGTTTTTGCGTACAATTCACGAATAGGAGTAAATACATCTGTATAAGTCGCAGGATTTGAACGCGGAGTCCTGCCAATAGGTGATTGGTCAATATCAATAACTTTATCAATATTTTCAAAACCTAAAATTTCATCTACACCTTGAGGCTTCGGTTTATTTTTTCTGAGTTTATGAGCCGCATATTCATAAATCAACTCCTGCATCAAAGTTGACTTGCCTGAGCCTGAAACTCCCGTCAAAACTACGATTTTACCAAGCGGGATATCTAAATCAATATTTTTCAGGTTATTTAAGTGAGCGTTTCGTATTTGAAGAAAATTCCCGTTACCCTCGCGAAGCTTATCCGGAACAGGTATAAACTTCTCACCGCTAAGATACTTACCCGTAATTGAAGATTTTGCGGCGATAATATCATCAACCGAACCTTTTGCAATAATTTTCCCGCCCGCTTCGCCTGCTTTTGGTCCGATATCAACAATGTAATCAGCACTTCTAATGGTGTCTTCATCGTGTTCAACAACAATAAGCGTATTACCAAGATTTCTAAGCTTGAACAGGGTTTTTATAAGCATATCGTTATCACGCTGATGTAAACCGATTGACGGCTCATCTAATACATACAAAACACCGCTTAATCCGCTTCCGATTTGAGAAGCAAGCCTGATACGCTGAGATTCGCCACCTGAAAGTGTACCTGCCATCCGAGCAAGATTAAGATAATGCAGCCCTACATCACTCAAAAATTTCAAACGGGCACGAATTTCATCTAAAATTTGTTTCGCAATCTTCATCTGATATTCGCTCAATTCCAGATACAAATCAGTAATAAATTGCAACTCTTCATCAATAGACATCAGGGTAAATTCGTAAATATTTTTGTCTTTTATTCTGACGGCAAGAGGAAACGGCTTTAAACGAGCTCCACCACATTCAGGACAAGGTTTTGCTACCATAAACTTTTCGATTTCTTCCCGCCAATAATCACCCGAAGCATCATTATAACGTTTTTCAAGAAACGGTATTACCCCGACAAACGGCATGATATTTGTTTGATAACGCCCTGTTCCAAACTGTTTAACCTTGATTTTTACAGGTTTTTTGGAACCATACAGAATAATACTTTGTTCCTCTTCGGTTAATTCACCAAACGGCTTATCCATATCAATATCAAAAGCCGAGCAAACAGAAGAAAGTAAATCATGATAATAAGTTGTCGCGCTGCGGGTAGCCCAAGCATAAATAGCCCCGTCATTTATGGATTTTGTTTTATCAGGCACAACCAAATCAGGATCGACAATAAAATCTGCACCTAACCCCGAACACCTTTCACAAGCTCCGTACGGTGCGTTGAATGAAAAAATTCTGGGGGTTAACTCTTCAAAACTTATATTACAATCAGGACATGCCAGTTTTTCACTAAAGACAACTTCACCTGCTTCCCTTGCAAGTTTTGGCTGAGGGGGAATATCAATAATTACAATCCCATCAGCTTTTTTCATTGCAATCTGAACACTATCAGCAATCCTTGATATTGCAGACTCTTTTACTACAATCCTGTCAACAACAATACTTATATCGTGTTTTTTAGTTTTAGCAAGCTCTATTTCATCTTCATCAAGATTATAAATCTCACCGTCAACTTTAACCCTGACAAAACCTTCTTGACGAAGTTCTTCAAAAGTAGAAGAATATTCACCTTTTTTTCCTCGAACAATCGGTGCTAAAATTTGGATTTTAACACCTTCGCCAAGTGCAATGATTTTATTTACAATTTCATCTAGCGTTTGAGGTTTAATCTTTTTTCCGCAAACAGGACAATAAGGTGTTCCAACCCTTGCATATAAAAGTCTTAAGTAATCGTAAATCTCAGTTATTGTTCCGACCGTTGAACGCGGGTTATTACTTTTTGATTTTTGGTCAATAGAAATTGCAGGTGATAACCCGTCAATATATTCAACATTCGGTTTATCAAGCTGACCCAAAAACTGTCTGGCATACGTTGACAAACTCTCAACATAACGTCTTTGTCCCTCGGCAAAAATAGTATCAAATGCCAGCGAACTTTTCCCCGAACCCGATACACCCGTAAAAACAATTAACTCATTTTTAGGAATCTCCAGGGAAACGTTTTTTAAATTATGCTCTTTTGCTCCGACTATTTTAATCATGTCTGCCATACCAATATTATTATACGAGAATAATGATTTTTCAAATTTCATCCCAAAACCTTTACAATAACTGATAAATATGCTATAATAAAGACATTCCGAGCTATAAAAACCAGCAAATATTTCCTTGTAGAAAGGAAATTATAAATTATGGGTAAAAAATCAAAATATCCTGCATACACAACAGGAAACATTGTCGTGAACGGAAATACTGTTGCTACAACGACAAAAAACAAAAACGGCGTATCAAGTTCTTATAACATGTCAGATACTGAAAAAGACATTTATAACAGTATTCAAAAAGGATTATCCACATCACTATCTAATCTTTTTGAAATTTCAGACGAAAAACAAAAACAATGGAACTCCGAACTTGACGCTTACAAAAGAAAAGGCTTACAACAGCTTGACAGTATTTACACCCCAATGGAAACGAATCTTAAAAACGATATCGCTTCCCGCTTCGGAAACTTTGATAACTCCGTATTTATGGATAATTTAAGCAAAATTACCAATAATAAAGCACAAGCGGTTGCTGATTTTAATGATGACTTATTAACAAAAGAAAGTGAATTATACTCATCAGAAATGACAAACAGAATTAATTATATTACACTGCTGAGCAACTTAAATTCAATTATGAACAATAATATCTTAAACTACGCATCAGCAGCAATAGGTAACTCCGAATCAGGAAATAAATATAATAATCAATCTTATACTGCAAATAACCAAAATGCTCTAAATTGGTACAATGCAGGATTAAATACCATAAGTACTGTTGGCAATCTTGGATTAAGCTTCAAAAAATAATCCAAAAAGCGGGAGGGTTACATATAATCCTCCCGTTTTCAAATCTTATCCTGAATTTTTAAACCTTAAAGATGAACAATTAAAGACTACCTTTTTTACTTCCGATAATAAACAAAAGAAAGGAAGTACTTATGGCAACAATTATTGAAAGCGAAAGACGTATTATCAGATTAAGCGTAGATGACGTATTAAGTATCGTAAGAGAATATCAACAAATAACCAGAAACACTTGTTGTTACGAACATACAAGAGAATTATTAAAAAAGCATTCAATCTATATCCCTGAAGATTAATTGTAAACTTATGTTAACATTTCGCTCAAATTAGTAAATTATTTATTATGTATATACTTTATATATACAAGAGCAAAAAATACGAGGACATGATATGTGTTTCAACAGTAACAACTTTGGCATCGGAGGAATGATACCCGGAATGGGCATCGGTAATCTGGCACCCGGAAGTAAAGTAAAAATTACACAAACTACAACAGGAGGAGCACCTTCAGTATTTTGCGGTCGTAATTTTTATCAAGGCGGCGGATTTATTGGCGGTTATAATAACTCAACCAGCATAAATATCCAAAACGGTCCGGGCGGATTCTGGGGCGGCGCATTAGGATTTCTTGACGGCATAAGCGGACGTTGCCGTACAGGTTGGAATAACATGTGCACAGGCTGGAACAACATGTGTTCAAACTTAGGCTGGGGCGGAACAAACTACAATAGTGGATATAACCAATATGCCATAAACCTGGGTTTAGGTACAGGAACAGGTTTAGGTACAGGAACGGCAACACAACAAGCTAACCCGCTGCTGACAAACCTTAAAACTTTAGGCGGTGATAAATGGCAAATCGTAGATAATTATGACGGAACATTTACAGCAAAACTTGATTCTCAATACGCAGACAGTGGAGAAATCGAAACCCAAACAGGCGATTATAATACGGTTATGCAAAAAATAAACAGTACAAAACTTAAAGCAAGTACACAGACTCAACAAACTCAACAGTCGCAACAGAGTGCTGTAACGTAACAAAATAACAAACAATTCACAAAGCGGAACAGATAACAACTGTTCCGTTTTATTATGAATTTTTATATTGTAAACAAATGTTACAAAAAGTTCAAATATACGCAATTATATCAAAGATATATACTTTATATATATAAGATACTAAATTAATAAGAGGATGAGAATATGGGCATTCACGGAATGGGCCAAGCCTTTAACTTACAATACCAAAGACGCAGCAACGTAAATATAGACAGAAGCGTCCCACAATACTACAATAATCAATCGATATCCCCACAATACTACAATGATCAATCGATATTCTCGCCTCAGATGCCGCCGTTTCAGCAGTCAACACAGATTGAAGTGCAAGACGGACCTGACGGATTTTGGGGATTTATGAAAGGTTTCACGGAATCCGGCGGATTTCAAGGATTGTTTGATTGCTTCAGCAACATCTTCGGCGGTGGTAAAGCAAAAGAATC